>NZ_JACVVH010000093.1:0-6068 GCF_016647865.1 Pseudomonas sp. S60
CGCAGCTCGCGATGCGCCGCGCGGGCGGCGCTCGATCTCACAGGCGAAAAACCCCTCAAGGCGGGCACCTGTAACCCCTCACACCCGTCTCCCCGCAAACCAATCGACACAAAGGTTCAACCCTGCTCAAACCCCTGCCACCCCCCGCCCAGCGCCTTGTACAACCCCACCAGGGCCTGGGAAACCGCCGCCGAACTGTCGATCAGCTGCTCCTCACTGGTCAGCAAGGCGCCCTGCACGGTCAGTACATTGAGAAAGTCCACCGCGCCTTCCACGTACTGGCGCTGGGCAGTTTCCAGGGCGATACGGTTCTGGCGCACGGCTTCGGCGAGGTGATCGCGGCGCAGCTGGCTGGCGTTGTACAGGCGCAGCACGTCGTCGATCTCGTGCCACGCGCCCAGCACCACCTTGCGGTAGTTCAACGCCGCTTCCTGCTGCTGCGCCTCGCGCAACGCCAGGGTGCCCTTGAGCCGGCCCCCTTCGAAAATCGGCAACGACAACTGCGGCCCAAACGCGAAGCGGCGCGAATCCCACGTGCCGAAATCGGCCAGTTGCATGGCCTGGAAGCCCACATTGCCCGACAGCCGAATGCTGGGGTAGAAGTCGGCCTTGGCCACGCCAATGCTGGCCGTGGCCGCATGCAGGCGGGCTTCAGCCTGGCGAATGTCGGGCCGGCGCTGGGCCAGTTCGGACGGTAGACCGATGGCAAAGCGCTGTTGCGGTGCCGGCAGGTCGGCGCCCTGCTGCAGTTGGGCCTGCAGGCTGCGCGGCGGTTCGGCGGCGAGCAGGCTCAGGGCGTTGATCAGGTCGTCACGCCGGGCTTCCAGCGTGGGCAGGCGTGCTTCGATGGACGCCACCTGGGCACTGGCCTGGGCCACGTCCAACCGGGTGGCGACGCCCTCGGCCTGGCGGTCTTCAGACAGCTTCAGGCTATGCCGGGCGACCTTGAGGTTGTCCTGCGTCACGGCCAGGGTGTGCTGCACGGCGCGCAACTGGATATAGTCCCCGGCGGTTTCCGAGAGCAATACCAGCAACACGGCGCGGCGATCGTTTTCGGCCACCTGTACCGAGGCATCCGCCGCCTCAACTTGCCGTCGCACACGGCCCCACAGGTCAAGCTCCCACCCGGCCACCAGGTCACCCTGCCACAGGTTGAACGCCTGCTTGCCGGCCTTGCCCGAGGGGTCATTCAGGCCCTCGGCACTGTTGCGGGCGCGGCTGTAACCGGCGTTGGCCTCCACTGTCGGCGCTTCGTCGGCCGCCACGGTGCTGCGCATCGCCCGGCTTTGCAGCAGGCGCGCACTGGCCATCTGCAGGTCGAGGTTGCGCTCGGCAACCCGCTGGATCAGCGCGGTGAGCTGCGCATCATGAAAGGTTTCCCACCAGCGGGTTTCCAGCGGCTCAGGTTGCGGTTGGCTGGCCGCAGCCTGGCCCTGGATACCGGCCCACTGCTGCGGGGCCTGGCTGTCGGGCCGCTGGAAATCCGGGCCCAGGGTACAGCCGGCCATGCACAGGGCCAGCAGCAACGGGCTCAAGCGTAATGCCGGCTTCATCGTGCACTGACCTCGCTGCCCTGCAGTGTTTGCGCCTGGGTATCAATGGTGGCCTCCACTGACATGCCAACCCGCAGGCGGCTCAGCAGGGGTTGCCCGTCATCGAACACGATTTTCACCGGGATGCGCTGCACCACCTTGGTGAAGTTACCCGTGGCGTTGTCTGGTTTGACGGCGGCGAAGGTGACGCCCGTTGCCGGGGCGATGCTTTGCACATGGCCGTGCAGTTGCTCACCGGCGAAGGTGTCGACGCTGACAGTCACCGGCTGGCCGGGCTGCACGTGGGTCAGCTGGGTTTCCTGAAAGTTGCCGACCACATAGGCCTGCTGCAACGGCACCACCGAAAGCAGCCGCGCCCCGGGCGTTACATAGGCACCCACGCGCAAGGCGCGCTCACCCACCATGCCGTCCACCGGTGCAGTGATGCGGGTGTACGACAAATCCAGCTGGGCTTTTTCCAGGCCCGCTTCGGCACGTTTGAGCTGACCATCGGCACTGGCCACCTGGGCGGTGAGGATGTCCACCTGCTTGCGGGTAGCCACCAGCGCCGCCTGGGCATTGGCCAGACGGGCCCGGGCCTGGTCCACCCGGCTGCGGGCTTGCTGGGCGTTCTGCACGGTGCCGGCGCCCTGTTCGGCCAGCCGGCCGTAGCGGCGCACTTCATGGTCGGCAAAGCTCACTTCGGCCTGGGCCGCCTTTACCGCCGCTTCTGCCTGGGCGATCAGTGCCCCCTGCCGGTCAAGGGTGGCGCGGGCGTCGGCGCTTTGTGCCTGGGCCACCAGCAACTGCGCCTGGGAAGCATCCAGGGCGGCCTGGTAGTCACGGGCGTCGATGGTCGCCAGCAACTGCCCAGCCTTGACCTGCTGGTTGTCCTCCACCAATACGTCCTTGATAAAGCCGGCGACCTTGGGCGCGACCACGGTGTAGTCGGCGATCACATAGGCATCGTTGGTGCTCTGCCGGTGGTCACTGCCGAACAGCCAGGGGCCAACGAGGGCGGCCAGCACGGCCACGGCCAGCACCGAGCCAATGAACAGGGTTTTGCGGTTTTGGGTCATTTCAGCGTTACTCGAAGTCATCCAGGGGTCAGGCCACCGCACGCGGCGGGTAGACCCGGGTAGGCACGAAAGGAATCAGGCAGATCAGGGCAACGGCGACACCCGCCATGACCAGGTAGAGGTCGGCGGAGGTCAGTACTGCGGCTTGTTCGTGAATGCGTGCAGCCAGGCCAGGGGTGTTGCCGTCTACCAACGCGGCATTGCCCAGGCTGTCGACCAGGTGGTTGGAATGGAAATGCCGGCGCACGGTACCCAGCCCGTCCAGCAGGCCGCCCGCGATGGCGGCGGACAGGCCCTTGACGGTGTTGAACCAGGCGGATGCAAACGGCCCGTCCTGCGGGCTCATGCCCGTGGTGGACAGCATCAGCAGGGGCAGCACGGCCATAGGCTGGCCAAACACCTGCAGCAGGTAGAACGGGTAGAAGTCGCCCCGTATCCACTGTGAGGTCAGCAGGCTGCTGCCAATGCACGAGCAGCACAGCATGGCCAGCCCACAAGCCAGCACCCACCGGCAATCCACTGCGCGGATGTTGCACAGTGCGGCGGTAAGCGGTAGCGCGATGAGCTGGGGCATGGCCACCAGCAGCATCAACGGGCTGGTCTGCGCGGGCCGATACCCTTGCACCTGCGCCAGGTAGGCTGACGGGATGCTGCCTACGCCCGAGAGCACTACCAGCACGCCACACAGTGTCAGCAAGGCAAAACTCAGGTTGCGCCGCGACAACATGCGCAACTGGAAGAACGGCAGGGGCTCGGACCACTCGTTGAACAGAAACAGCACCAGCAGCAACACACCCCCGCCCAGCAGCCAGCAGATCAGCGGCGAGTCGAACCAGCCCCAGCGGTCGCCCAGCGAGAGCCCCAGCACGATACTGCTGATGGCCGGCAGGCCGAGCAGCACACCGCGCCAGTCGAACTGCTTGAAACGTTCAAGGCGCAATGGGTCCTGCGGCAGGCCCCAGGCCACGCAGGCACCCGCCAGCAGTGACGGCGCAATGATCTGCCAGAACGCCCACTGCCAACCCACGTACTCGGTCCACAGGCCCGCCAGCGGCGTGCCCAGGTTGGGGCCGAACGTTGCTGTCAGGGCATAACAGGCCAGCCCATATACCTTGATGCCTGGGGGCAGAAAGCGCAGGGCCACGCTCATCAGCATCGGCGGCAAGGCACCGGAGGCAAAGCCCTGCAGCACCCGCAGCAGCATCAGGCTGTGCAGGTTGGGGGCAAATGGCTGCAGCAGGCCCAGCACCGCGAACAGCGCGATGGCGCAGAGGGTGAAGCGCCGCAGGGAGAAGGTGGTAGCCAGCCACGGCGCGAAGGCCATGGCCGACACCGAGGCGGCGCTGTACGCCGCCAGCAGCCAGGCGCCTTCGTCGGCACCAATGCCCATGGCCCCGCGGATATCGGCCAGGGAAATCTTGGTCACCGATTCGTTCAGGCCCGCACACAGCACGGCCAGCAACACGCCAAACAGCCCAACCACCACCCGCAGACCGAAGGCGCTCGGCACCGGTACGGCCGGCGCGGGTGCGGCGGCGGTTCCGGTAGAAGGGGCAGACAAGGCATTCATTAACAGAAATCTCCAGCAACATATTTGCGACCGGAGCAATTTTAAGAAGGTCGAATGATGACGAAAACTGAATTGTCAGCAGGTTTATATTGCGTCAAACGCAATCGACAACCTTCACGGGTCGCTGATACCGCAGGTTTTCATGGTCTGGCGTAGCCAGCGGTGGGCGGGGTCGTTGTCAAAGCGCGGGTGCCAGGCCTGCATCACGGTGACGGTTTCCAGCGGCACCGGGATCTCAAAGGACCGCAACGGCAGTTTCAGGCGCTGCACGCTGTTCAGGATGTTGGCGGGTATGGGCAGGATCAGGTCCGAGTCCGGCAGCGAGAACATCGCAGAATGGAAGCTGGTGGTGATCAGTGCCACTTGCCGTTCCACCCGGTGGTTGGCCAAGGCCACATCGATTGGCCCATTGGCGCGGCCCCGACGGGACACGCTGATCTGCGGGAACGCGGCAAAGCGTTCGGGGGTAATGGGGCCGTCGAAGATGGGGTGGTCGGTACGGGCCAGCCCCACGAAGTAGGTATTGAACAGGCTCTGCACCTTGATCTCCGGGCCCAGTTCCACGGAGGAGCTGACGATCAGGTCGATCTGCCCGTTGCGCAGCATGGCATCGTCATCGCCACTGCCCTCTGGCACGAAGCGCAGCACGGTGTGGGGTGCCTGGGCCAGCATCATGCGCAGCAGCTTGGCCCCGTACAGGGCAATGAACAGGTCGTTGGTGCGGATGTTGAACGCCCGGTGCAGGTTGGCCAGGTCCACGCCTTCACGGCTGCGGAACACCTGCCCGGCCTGCTCGACCAAGCCGTGCACCTGATCGCGCAAGGCCAGTGCGCGCGGGGTGGGGACCAGGCCGCGACCGGCGCGCACCAGTATCGGGTCGCCCAGCGCCTCCCGGATGCGCCCCAGGGTGCGGCTCATGGCAGCGGGGCTCAGGTTCATGCGCTGCGCGGCGCCCACCACGCTGCCCTCGTCGAGCAGCACATCGAGGGCGACCAGCAGGTTCATGTCCGGGAGTTGCATGGGGGTGGTTTCCGTCGCGCTATTTCGATGGGGCGATGGTAGCAGGTTGCCCGATTGCGTCTGGTGCAATGCGCTCGTGCGCGATGGGGTATTTATCCACAGGGTGGGTTGGGCGAAGAATGGTGGCTGGAAGACAGCCCTTTTTGCCTGGCCGACTCAAGGAAACACGATGCCCTGCCCTGTCCTTATTGCCATTGACGCCTCCCCCGCCTCCCACGCGCTGGTTACCCTGGCCAGGCGGTATTGCCAACCTGGGGAACACAGCCTGCATGTGCTGCTGGCCATTGATGCCACCTTTGCGGTGCATGATGCGCCTGGGCCTTATACGCCTGAGGAAATGCAGGAGTACCCTGCGGCTTGCGAGGAGCAGCAGCATGCGGATCAGGCTGTGGCGGCGGCTGTGGATGATCTGCAACGTGCGGGGTTTGAGTGCCAGGGGCACATGATGGCTGGGCTGCCGGCTGAGGTGATTGTGGGGAAGGCGCGGGCGCTGGGGTGTGAGTTGATCATCATGGGGCACCGGCATTTGTCGCGGCTGGGGCGGTTGTTGGACCCTTCGGTGAGTGGGAAGGTGATTGATGGGGTGCAGGTGCCGGTGTTGGTGGCGCCGGCGGGGTGAGGCTATTCCAAATAACCACACAACGTAATAGAACTTGAAGCTTCAAGCTTCAAGCTTCAAGCTTCAAGCTTCAAGCTTCAAGCTCATTCAGTGTGGGCGCGGACACCGAGTTACCATTCTTTTACGTGATTTGCGCTTAATCACCTTTCCGCCCTTACGGCGGGTTACTTTTTGTCTTGGCAAAAAGTAACCAAAAACCGCCCGCTCCCGTCATCCGGCCCCTACGCTTCGCTCCGGGGTTCCCTCGC
>NZ_JACVVH010000094.1:0-5933 GCF_016647865.1 Pseudomonas sp. S60
ACTCGGCTACGAACCGAGCGGTCGCAGGTTCGAATCCTGCTGAGTCCGCCATACCCAATACAGAAAGCCCGCTCATATGAGCGGGCTTTTTGTTTGTGCGCGATTGTTAATGCCGCGCCTGCATCCGTCACATGCTTGTGCTTTCCTGCTCAGGATTATCTGTGGCACGGAAGGCTTCGAGTGTTGTCCCATCTCTATCGCGCAAACGATTGTTCTGCCCAAAAATTTAAGCGATCTAGCGCCGCGACCCGTGTATGATTGCGCCCTTCAGCCCCGCCGGGGCTTGTGGAAAACCACCATGGACTTACCCAGTAGTCACTTACCAACCGTTTTCATACCGCTAGATCCAATCGATTGATTCCCCCGGCGTGCTCCGCTGCTGGGAGTGGAGTTCGCCTATGACCGAAGTAGAAGTAAAGAAAACTCAAGACAGCCTGCAGGACCGCCTGGCTCAGGTTGTCGAGCTGCTGCAGCGTCAGCGCCTGGTCGAAGACCTCACCCACCGTCAGGAAGGCGCGCACAACGACCTGGTCGAAAACCTGGTCCATCGCCAGAACCTCGTCGAGCTGCAACGCAAACTCGATGACCTGCACCCCGCCGACGTCGCCTACATCCTCGAAGCCTTGCCCTTGGAAGACCGCCTGACGGTCTGGCAGCTGGTGCGCTCGGATCGCGATGGCGACATTCTGCTGGAGGTGTCCGACGCCGTTCGCCAGTCGCTGATCGCCGACATGGACGACCACGAGCTGCTCGCCGCGGCCAAGGACATGGATGCCGACGAACTGGCCGACCTTGCCCCTGAATTGCCCCGTGACGTCGTCCATGAGCTGATGGAAACCCTCGATGCCCAGCAGCGTGAGCGTGTGCGCTCGGCGCTGAGCTACGACGAGGAGCAAGTCGGTGCACTGATGGACTTCGAGATGGTCACCATCCGCGAAGACGTCACGCTCGAGGTTGTACTGCGTTACCTGCGCCGCCTGAAGGAGCTGCCCAACCACACCGACAAACTGTTCGTGGTGGATAACGACGGTATCCTCAAGGGCGTATTGCCCATCAAGCGCCTGCTGGTCAACGACCCGGACAAGAGGGTGGCCGATGTGATGGCTACCGACCCTGTGTCGTTCCACCCTGAGGAAGACGCCTACGATGCGGCTCAGGCGTTCGAGCGTTACGACCTGGTATCGGCGCCGGTGGTGGACAAGGCCGGGCGCCTGATCGGCCGTTTGACCATTGACGAAATGGTCGACCTCATTCGCGAAGAGAGCGAAAGCGAAGTGCTGAACATGGCCGGCCTGCGCGAAGAAGAAGACATCTTCGCTTCGGTGTGGCGTTCGCTGCGCAACCGCTGGGCCTGGCTGGCCATCAACCTGATTACCGCTTTTGTCGCCTCGCGGGTCATTGGCCTGTTCGAAGGCTCCATCGAGAAGTTGGTGGCGTTGGCTGCACTGATGCCGATCGTTGCAGGGATCGGCGGCAACTCTGGCAACCAGACCATTACCATGATTGTCCGCGCCATGGCGCTGGACCAGGTATCGCCGGGCAATACCAGCCGGTTGATGCGCAAGGAGCTGGCGGTGTCGCTGCTCAATGGCTTGATCTGGGGCGGGGTAATCGGCGCTGTCGCGTTCTGGCTGTACGGCAGCTGGTCGCTGGGCTTGGTGATGACGGCCGCGATGACGCTGAACCTGCTGCTGGCCGCATTGATGGGTGTGCTCATCCCCATGACCCTGACCCGCCTGGGGCGGGACCCTGCCATGGGCTCCAGTGTAATGATCACCGCCGTGACCGACAGTGGTGGTTTCTTCATCTTCCTGGGCCTTGCCACGGTGTTCCTGCTGTAGGCACTACACACCGCGCCCACAAAAAAGCCAGCTTTCGCTGGCTTTTTTGTGGGCCTGAAAAACTCAGGAGGCGTCTGCTGCCATTTCCACATCGTGAGCGATGAGGGCCACGAGTGCATTCTGCTGGCGGTGCGACAGTTGGCGGAAGCGTTGCAGCAGCTCACGCTCGTGCAGCGACAGCTCTGGGCTGTCCAGGCGCATGCTCAACTCATCACCGAGCGCACCCTCCTGGATGAGGCTCTGCTCCAGGCGTGCGATGATTTCCGAGTTCATGCTGCGGTGGTGGTTGCGTGCTACCTCGGCAATGCGCTCACGCATCCCGTCTGGCAGGCGGACGACGAACTTGTCAGCAGTGCGGCTCGAATAAATAGCCTGTTTCATTGGGCGCATATAAGTTGACCAGATTTTGGTTCAGGGGAAGCGGTTCTCAAATTGGCCGCGCGGGGTGGAAATAAGACCGTAGCAACGACAAAATGTTCAACCGGCAGTGAAAATGGACGCACATATTGCCTCAATACCGCCGTTTCCTTGGCGTCAATTCTGTGACAAATAGTGAGCCGGGTAAAGGCTTTTTGCCAGTACCAATTATCAGAAATGAGCACTGGTTCGAAAAGTTTCACATTTACGCCTGTTCACGAACGTCAGGCTTGTGCCATTGATTCGTAGCAAAACCCAGCAAAACAGCTTGGAAAAACCCTCAAATGCGCCGGCTTCCTACTCAAGAGCATAGTGACTATGCACCATGACGCAAGCGGTACCCCTTCATGCACCGGCAAATTGATACTACTCATGGGACCCTCAGGTGCCGGGAAAGATTCCCTGATCGACGCCGCCCGGGACCGTCTTGCGGCGGCGGGGGTTCAGGTTGCCCGCCGAATCATCACCCGCTCTGCCGAATCGAAGGGTGAGGCCGCCATCGGTGTAACACCTGCGCAGTTCGCCACGCTACGCGAGGAGGGCGCTTTTGCCATGCACTGGCAAGCCAATGGGCTGGGCTACGGCATACCCCGCCAGGTGGATGACTGGTTGGCAAACGGTATCTCCGTGCTGGTGAATGGCTCGCGGGCCTACCTGCCACAGGCGCGTCAGCGTTACCCCGACCTGCTTGCGATACGGGTGGATGTGCGGCCTGACGTGCTGCGCCAGCGCTTGTTGGCACGCGGTCGCGAAACGTTGGAGGAGGTGGAGCAGCGCCTGGCTCGCAATGCCGGCCTGCAGTCCACTTACGACCCGAGCGTGCGCATACTTGACAATTCGACCACCCTGCAGGCCGCCGTCGGCGCCCTGTTCGAACTGCTTCACCAGGAAGGGGTTGTGCTGCGTGAATGACGCGGCAGAAAAGGATTACGCGAAAAACCCTGCTCAGCACATGACAAACCCGGGCATGCTGGTTAACATGCTCGCCGTTCCGCTGTGCAGCGCCTGCTGCCGGCCGCTGCGTCTCAGTAGCTCAATTGGATAGAGCATCCCCCTCCTAAGGGGAAGGTTGCAGGTTCAATTCCTGCCTGGGACGCCATTTCTCACGTGCACTGCACGCCTCGCAAGTTCCAGCACTACTCATAACCATCCCCAAAAATCTCGCTCTCCGGGCGCGTTCTCGATTCTGTCGAGGCTTAAACCCCGCAAAAAACCAATATCAATAATGAGATTGATTAGCATTAGTTATTGATTGTCATGTAGATTCCCCCGCAGGATTTTTACCTGCACAAGGAGTCAGCCCGCCATGCCCACGTCCATCAACCCCACCATGACGTTCGCCCTGGGCCTCTGCGCCTACGTTTTCAGCCCCTTGCCCCTGGCGGAGGAGGAGGGTAAGGCCAAAGGTGCTGTGATGGAGCTTGGCTCCACTGACGTGGTCGCCACCAGCCTGGGCAGTACCACCGAGAACAGCGGTTCCTACACCACTGGCAGCATGAGTGCAGCGACCCGCCTGAACCTCTCGGTCAAGGAAACCCCACAGTCTGTATCGGTGATATCTCGCCAGCAGCTGGATGACTTTCAGCTCAATACGCTTTCGGAGGCGCTGGCCCACGTCACGGGTGTCACGGTTCAGCGCAATGACTCGGAGCGCCCGAGCTATTACTCGCGTGGCTACGCGATCAACAATTTCCAGATCGATGGCATGCTCAACACGTTCTCTGGGCTCAAGTCCGACTCGGACACCATCATCTACGACCGAATCGAGGTGGTGCGGGGTGCCACCGGCCTGACCACAGGCGCGGGCGATCCTTCGGGCACGATTGCCATGGTGCGCAAGCGCCCGACCCATCAGTTGGCCGTCAGCAGTGGCGTCAGTGCCGGCAGCCATGACAACTACTACAGCTACTTGGATGCCGGCGGCCCATTGGGCTGGGACGGCCGTTTGCGCGGGCGCACGGTGCTGGCCTATCGCGACAACAAATCGTTCATGGACAAGTACGCCACCCAGCGGGAGGTTGCCTATGGCGTGCTTGAAGCCGACCTGACCGACAGCACCGTGCTGGCGCTGGGCTACGACTACCAGAACAAGCATGTGCAAGGTTCCTCGTGGGGCACCGTGCCGTTCTGGAATGCCGATGGCAGCAAGGCCAAGCTTCCCAGGTCGACCAACCTCACCGCGCCATGGTCTTCCTGGCCGTTGAAAGACCAGACGGTGTTCGCCACCCTGGATCAACGCCTGGCCAACGACTGGTCCATGAAGCTGGCCTACACCCATCGGCAGACCGACAGTGATGGCAAGGTCTACTATGGCGGCAATGGTTTCCCCGAGGCAGACCGCAGCGGCATGCGCGCCTGGTACTCGCATTTTGGCGGGCAGGAGAAAATGGACGCGGTCGATTTCAACCTCGCCGGCCCCTTCCAGCTGTTCGGTCGCAGCCATGATTTCATGATCGGCTACGGGGAGTCGAAGCGGCGCAACAGCGACCCTTACTTCGTCGACCTGCCTGTGCCTGAAGGCTATGACCGGATCCGTGACTGGAAGTACATGGGGGCGATCCCCAAATTCCAGGACATCGATAGCGGCCTGGACGGTGGGCGTTCCTATACCCGGCAGAAGGCCGGCTACATCGCCACGCGGCTGAACCCCTCAGACCGCCTGCATTTCGTATTGGGTAGCCGCTACGGCAGTTGGGAAACCCAGCGCCGGGACTGGTCCTACGACGACGCCCTGAATGTCAGCGAGCAATCCACCAGCAAGCAGACGCAGAACGACCAATGGACCCCCTACGCCGGTGTGCTCTTCGACCTGACCGAACAATTCACCCTATACGCAAGCTACACCGATATTTTCAACCCGCAGACGGTGAGGGACGTCAACAAGCAGTACATCGAACCGGTGGTGGGCAAGGTGTACGAGGTCGGGCTGAAGGGGAGCCTGTTCGAAGAGCGGCTTAACCTGAGCACGGCGGTGTTCCGCAGCAAGCAGGACAACGTGGCCGAGCAAGATGACTCCGTGCCGCCTGATGGCGACGAAATTTTTTACAAAAGCGGCGGTAAAGGCATCGTCGTGGAAGGGTTCGAGGCCGAGGTGGCAGGCGAGGTGATGACCGATTGGCAGATGAGCCTGGGCTACAGCTATACCCATGCCGCCACGGCGGAGAAAAAGCGCAAGAATACCGAGCAGCCTCTGAACCTGGTGCGCTTCTCCAGCACTTACAAAATGACGCCTGCCTTGACGGTGGGGGCGAGCCTGGACTGGCAGAGCGATAACTTCCGCATGGGTAACCGCCCGGTCGGTCGTGAGGGGGGCAGGGTTGTTACCACCCGGGACAAGATTGGGCAGAAGGCCTTTTCAGTGGTGGGGTTGATGGCTCGCTACCAGATCGATGAGCACCTGGCGGCTTCTTTCAACGTGAAGAACCTGTTCGATGAGCATTATTACAACAACGTGGGGTTCTATAACGGGGTTTATCAGGGGGAGCCGCGGACGATGATGGTGAGTCTGGACTGGCGGTTGTAAGCGGTTACCGGGGCCGCCTGGCGGCCCATCGCAGTATTGTTCGCTCCCGTAAACCTTTTGTGGGGCAGTCCATACTGTGGGATCAACTGTCTTCCACAAAATCTGAATGCTGGCGCAATTCACCTTGTGGGAGCGGCTTCAGCCGCGAACAC
>NZ_JACVVH010000095.1:0-4142 GCF_016647865.1 Pseudomonas sp. S60
CGGTGAGCCGCACGTTCTCGCCCCGCGCGGGGGGGCGCCTGGGAGATCGAGCGCCGCCCCTCTCAAGGCGAACACCTGCGGCTAACCTCCCCCACAACCGCCCGTTTCGCGTAGCATGCCTACACCGCTCTCAGACACCCCTCACCATGCTGATACCCTACGAACACCTGCAAGCCGACACCCTCACCCGTCTGATCGAAGACTTCGTGACCCGCGACGGTACCGACAACGGTGACGACACCCCGCTGGAAACGCGGGTGCTGCGGGTGCGCCAGGCATTGGCCAAAGGCCAGGCCTTCATCCTGTTCGACCCCGAGAGCCAGCAATGCCAACTGCTGGCCAAGCACAACGTGCCGCCCGAGCTGCTCGACTAGCCGATCACGCCCTGCCCGCCTTGGCCTGCTGCGCCTCCTTGATTCGCCGGTACACCTCGGCACGGTGCACCGGCACTTCACGCGGTGCATCCACACCAAAGCGCACCATGCCGTCCCGGGTTTCGACCACCATGATGCGGATGTCGTCGCCAATCACGATTACTTCACCCACTTCGCGTCCTATCACCAACATGTTCCGGTCCTCCTGCGAAAGGGAAAACCGGAGGGTGCATCGTAGCTGTTCAGCTACACAAGACTTCCCCCGCTATTCAGAAATTGCCGACAAGTTACGGTAATTTGCCCTACAGATTTCACCTAATCCGTCAGCCTGAACGCGCCTTGGCTCGCATCTTCATCGCCATTTCCGCCATTTCGTCGTACAGCTGCTGAGGGGCCTGGCACTTCATGGCCCAGGCCTGCCTGCCCGCTTCGTGGGGCAGGATCAAAAACTGCCCGGCTGCCACCTGCTCGAAGATGCACTCGGCTATATCGGCCGCGCTGATAGGCGAGCTTTCCAGCAGCTTGCCCACCTGGGCTTTCATGGCCGGGTCCGGGCCGCGGAACGAGTCCAGCAGGTTGGTCTGGAAAAAGGACGGGCACACCACGTGCACTGCCACTTCCAACTGACGCAGCTCCACCAGCAGGCTCTCGGACAATGCCAGCACCCCAGCCTTGGCCACGTTGTAGTTGCTCATGCCCGGCCCCTGCATCAGCGCGGCCATGGAGGCGATATTGATGATGCGGCCCTTGCTGCGCTCCAGCAGCGGCAAAAACGCCTTGCAGCCCTTGACCACGCCCATCAGGTTGACCGAAATCTGCCAATCCCAGTCTTCCAGCGACAGCTCGGCGAAGAACCCGCCCGAAGCCACGCCCGCATTGTTGACGATGACGTCCACGCCCCCGAACTGCTCGTCGCAGGCCTGGGCCATGGCGGTCAGCTGGCTGTAGTCGCGCACATCGCAGTGCTGGGCAAAGCCCGAGCCACCAGCGGCCTTCACTTGCTCCAAGGTTTCGCGCAGGCCTGCCGGGTTCACGTCGGCCAGCGCCAGCTGCCAGCCTTCGCGGGCCCAGCGCAGGGCAATCTCGCGCCCGAGGCCCGACCCGGCGCCCGTGATCATGATGCGGTTGTGCATGGCTGCAAGCCTTGTGGTGAGGGTGGATGCAGCGAGTTTAATCAAGCCCACAGGGGCTGGCAGGGCTTATCAGGCGAGTGAATGAGCGGCCATGAACAGGCGGTTGCACAAAAAGATGTCGAACCGGCCTACACGCCGATGGAATCTTTCACAAACGGCACCGGTCCGAATTTACAAGAGGCCGGCAACCCGAGGCCCTTGACCCTCCACCACGCAAGGACTCCTACATGACCACGATTCTGATCATCATCCTGATCCTCCTGCTGATTGGCGGTCTGCCCGTCTTCCCTCACTCGCGTAGCTGGGGCTATGGCCCGTCCGGTATCGTCGGTGTGGTGCTGGTGGTCTTGCTGGTGTTGTTGCTACTCGGCAGGATCTGACGCAGACACACAAAAAAACCGCGCCTAGGCGCGGTTTTTTTGTACCTGAAGGTCAGTGCGAGACAGCCCCTGATGCACCCAGGCCCGTTTGCGAGCGCACGAACTGCGGGAAGAACAGCGCGCGTTCGTTTTCAGCAGCCTTGGACTTGTCGGTGATCGAGAAGAACCAGATACCGCCAAAGGCAATCAGCATGGAGAACAGTGCTGGGTATTCGTACGGGTAGATCGGTTTCTCGTGGCCGAGGATCTGCACCCAGATGGTCGGGCCGAGCACCATCAGCGTTACCGCACTGATCAGGCCCAGCCAGCCGCCGATCATGGCACCACGGGTGGTCAGCTTCTTCCAGTACATCGAGAGCAGCAGCACCGGGAAGTTGCAGCTGGCTGCGATGGAGAACGCCAGGCCCACCATGAAGGCGATGTTCTGCTTCTCGAACAGAATGCCCAGGCCGATCGCCAGCACGCCCAGGGCGACCGTGGTGATCTTCGACACGCGGATCTCGTCCTTGTCGTTGGCCTTGCCCTTGCGCCACACGCTGGCGTACAGGTCGTGGGACACTGCCGAGGCACCGGCCAGGGTCAGGCCCGCCACTACCGCCAGGATGGTGGCGAAGGCCACTGCCGAGATGAAGCCGAGGAACACGCTGCCACCCACGGCATTGGCCAGGTGCACCGCCGCCATGTTGTTGCCACCCAGCAGGGCACCGGTAGCGTCCTTGAAGTCCGGGTTGGTGCTGACCAGCAGAATGGCGCCAAAGCCGATGATGAAGGTGAGGATGTAGAAGTAGCCGATGAAGCCCGTGGCGTACAGCACGCTCTTGCGCGCTTCCTTGGCGTCACTGACGGTGAAGAAGCGCATCAGGATGTGCGGCAGGCCGGCCGTGCCGAACATCAGCGCCAGGCCCAGGGAGAACGCCGAGATCGGGTCCTTGACCAGGCCGCCTGGGCTCATGATGGCCTCACCCTTGGCGTGCACCTTGATCGCTTCGGAGAACAGGGTGTTGAAGTCAAAGCCTACGTGCTTCATGACCATCAGTGCCATGAAGCTGGCACCGGACAGCAGCAGCACCGCCTTGATGATCTGTACCCAGGTGGTGGCCAGCATGCCGCCGAACAGCACGTACAGGCACATGAGGATGCCCACCAGGATCACCGCCACGTGGTAGTCGAGGCCGAACAGCAGCTCGATCAGCTTGCCGGCACCTACCATCTGCGCGATCAGGTAGAAAGCCACTACCACCAGCGAACCAGAGGCGGACAAGGTGCGGATTTCCTTTTGCCCAAGGCGGTAGGAGGCCACGTCGGCGAAGGTGTACTTGCCCAGGTTGCGCAGGCGCTCGGCGATCAGGAACAGAATGATCGGCCAGCCGACCAGAAAGCCGATGGAGTAGATCAGGCCGTCGTAGCCGGAGGTGAACACCAGTGCGGAAATACCCAGGAACGAGGCCGCCGACATGTAGTCGCCGGCAATCGCCAGACCGTTCTGGAAGCCTGTGATCTTGCCGCCGGCCGCGTAGTAGTCGGCCGCCGACTTGTTGCGTTTGGACGCCCAGTAGGTAATGCCAAGGGTAAAGGCGACGAAAGCCACGAACATGGCAATCGCCGACACATTCAGCGGTTGTTTCTGCACCTCGCCGGTCAGGGCATCGGCTGCCCACACAGCGGGTGCGAAGGCTCCGCAGGCCAATATGGCCAGGGCTTTGGCGTGACGAATCATTGTTGCGCCTCCTTCAGGATGGCCTTGTTCAGCTCATCGAATTCGCCGTTGGCGCGGCGCACGTAGATGGCGGTAAGGACAAATGCCGAAACGATCAGGCCGACGCCCAGGGGGATACCCCAGGTGATCGATGACCCAGGGCTGAGCTTGGTGCCCAGAATCTGAGGACCGTAGGCGATCAGGAGGATGAAAGCGCAGTAGAGGCCGAGCATGATCGCCGAGAGAATCCAGGCGAACCGTTCGCGTTTGCTGACCAGCTCCTTGAAACGGGGGCTGTTTTGTATCGAGAGGTAAATGCTGTCGTTCATTGTTGTTGTCCTAGCAGCACAAAGAGGGAATGCAACCCACACCCTTACTTTATGCGGCTGTTGGACGCCAACCAGACGACCTTAGTCTTAGATGCAACGGTGTTTTACCGGTTGCGTAACAAATAGCTGAAGCGTTGGGGCTGGGAGGGGCTTGCCTTGGGTTGCGCGGTGGTGCGCGAATCGAGCGCCGCCCGCGCGGCGCATCGCGAGCTGCGCTCGCTCCTACGCTT
>NZ_JACVVH010000096.1:0-2982 GCF_016647865.1 Pseudomonas sp. S60
GGCGGAGACCATCGGCCTCGCCAAGGCCCTGACGATTGGGGCGGGTTACCAGGTGAGTGTGGGCGCGGCCATGAACACGACTGTTGGGCTCAGCCAGAGCGAGCAGGTGGGGGTTAACAAAAGCGAAATTGTTGGAAACCGCTACAGCATTCACGCCGAAGAAGAGTTTCGTATTCAAATCGGAAAAAGCGTTCTACTCATGAAGCGCGATGGAACGGTACTTATCAACGGCCATAGTTTTAATTTCAGCGCCAGCGGACCTGCGAACATAACCGGCTCTGAAGTTGATCTGAACCTGAGAGAACCTATTGAGCAATCTTTTCCGACTGGCCCATTCATCGCAAAATTTTCATTAATGAAACCAGACGACCAAGTTTACGCAGGCTACCATTACACGATTTCAAACGGAAACTCGATTCTGCAAAGAGGGATAACACAAGCCAATGGTGAGACAGACTGGCTAAACACCGAGGTCGCTGAGGTGATCCATATAAAGAAAGCGAAAATGCGAGAAGATCAAAAAATCACAGAACAATGGCTCTCGCGTCTTCAAATGATCTTTGAGTCTCCGCCCGCAGAATCACTGACGCTTGATGAAGGCTACCTTAACCTTTACGACGAGGAACAGTAACCATGCCAGGCCCAGCATTGCCTTTGCTTGCAAGAGCCGGCCAGATTGCCTGGCGAGCTTATAGCGCCTATGAAGCCGCCCAAACGGCTGCTGAAGCGGCCAAGCTGGCCGCTGAATTGAATACCAGAAAAAGAGAATTCACGAAAATATTTAAAACCACAATAGAGCAACTTAAAGACGAAATAGAAATCAATACCAAAACCATGGAGAAAATTGGAAGTGCCGGACGAAGCACTCTGCACCGCAGGGGTTCGGAGGGGACAACCTACAAAGAGTACATAGATCGCAAGATTCCATTCCGGCCAGCCATCAGCCTCATTTGCAACGCGGCATCAAACTCACCCATCAAGGTCCCTAGACGGCTGCGAAAAAAAATACCTGGCGATGTGATTGAAACAACTATTGAAGTCAGCCTCAAACAAACGACAGCATCACTGATGTTTGAGGTTATAGATGAAGCTCTTGAATGGCGAAGCCCGCTGAAAGCAGAGCCCAACTACGACAAGACAACCAAAGTACCTTACCTTGGTACGCCGCAAACTCGCCCCCACCGAATCAGTGACATTTTTCCTTTTTGGCCACGCCCGAAGAACAGCTTGGCACCGGATTTAGTAATTGTTGAGTATCGCCAGAAGTCATTCGAAACGAATAATGTTTTTGCAGCCATAGAAATTAAATTCCCACGAGACTGGGTGAAAATTCGACAGCTAGAAGAGTATGCTTACTTAATGACTCCCGCAGCAGGCCCCAACCCTCAAAAAGCTGGAAAAGAGAAGGTAGCTCTCCTACGGGTTCCAGAAGACTGTACATCCAGCGCCAAGGAAGTCGAAAAGGGAAATAAGCCTCGACAGCATAATAAGGGAAAAACAAAATGAGTACCGTCCATAAAATTTTCACAGCAGACGAACTAGACAATTATATCGACCTTCTTAAGGGATGGCCGAACACCGCGTATGGAAATGACGAATCAGAAATCAGTGTAAGTCCTTTCATAAGCTTCTACTTCCTCTACCCTCCTGAAAATCACAATGAAAAGACGCTCTCCATGATTGATGTACATGAAGCGTTCGAAACCTTATTTGGCTTACCCTATACAGTCGCCACACACCCCATCTCGGAGAGACCCTACCCCTACGGCTCTAAGAAAATCCCAGAATTGAGAAAACTAGCACTCGCGACCGGCGTAGATGAAAGCTTTACCTTCAACTTTACAGACGAGCCCAAGCACACCTACTCGCCCACAACAGCTGGCTATTTCTGGCGCAGCTCGACCTGGAATGGCGTAGACAACAATGCCTACTCTTCGATCCACCTCTACTATCGTTGGAGCTGGTGGCTAAAAAATCGCAACTCCTGGCGTAACTTAGTTATAAAAACAATTGAGAAGATCCAGCCGCAACAGGTTTACAGTGGATTTGCTATTGCGAACCCGTTGGATTTTGGCTCTCGTTTCGAAGCAGCGACATGGGAGCGATCTTTGGCTCCGAAATTCTTTGGTTTAGATATTGATTACGCATTTGGAATGAGAGACGAGCTAATGAGTGGCATCCGCCCTCCCACGTGGGCTTTTCTACTCTCGGACGAATGGCGAAGCAAGCTTGACCTCGACAGAGATGCTGTGCGCAAAGCACTAAATCACCCCCGAATTTCAATAACCGAGTTACTGGGAGGACAGTGGATAGAGCTTGGAGAACAACCCGAACTTTATCCGACCCAACTCGGGGTACCCGAGCTTCCAATGCTACTTAACAGGCTGCTGAAACCTATCCGGCATAAAAACCTAGGTTTGATTGGTCTTGGCCAATGGTCAGGCGATCCTAACGAGCGTTTCTCTGACGTTGATGCAGGACGATGGTTGGCCCGATTTGATGAAGAGAGTGATTGGCCTTCTGAAAGCGAGCGCTTTCCCAGCCCCCCAAAATCCCGCATTGAGCCAGCGCCCACTGCCATGATTGCAGGCAGTGAATGCCCCCGAGACGGTTGGTGGTCCACGCCTGCCCAGTCCAAGTCCCGACGACTCTTTAGTAAGGGAGAAGTGTTCCCAGCCATTGCGAGTGAGAGCGCACGTGGAGCAGTCATTTGGTTATGGGATAGCAACCAAGACCCTGACACTTTAGATGGGGAGCCCGATGCCTAGCCAATCTGATTTGCGTTACAGCTTCCAGCCATTGGTTGGAAAAGCCGAACTCGACGTGGTGTCGTTCGAACTTCGCGAGGGCGTCAGCATGCCCTTCGAGTTGGAGCTGAAACTGATCAGCTTCGAAAACGATATCGACTTCGGCCACCTGCTCGACAAACCTGTGCTCTTCACCCTCTGGGAAGGCGAGCGCCCAGTGCGCTACGTGCATGGT
>NZ_JACVVH010000097.1:0-2635 GCF_016647865.1 Pseudomonas sp. S60
TGACGTTGGCAAGTTCGAACAACTGACCCTGGATAAAACCCCGGTCAGCACGACTGTCACCGATGAACCAGGCTCGGGCACCCCAGGCACGGGTAACCAGGGCGACCTGGTGCAAGTCACCATCACTGCCGATCAAACTTCGGTTGCCGAGAACGTCAAACCGACCTTTACCGTACAGATCAACACTGCACTGGCCCATGACTTGGTCGTGACCCTGAGCAACAACGCTCAGATCACCATCAAAGCCGGTGAAACCAGCGCCCAATACACTCACGATGCACAAGGCGACGATGTCTACAAAGACTCTGGCGACATCACCCTGGGTATCAAGTCCGCTGTAGACATCGACGGCCGTACCTTCGAAAACCTGCAGCTGGGTGGCGATGCGTCGGTAAAAGTTACCGACACCATCGACGAAGTGGTCGCCAAGTTGACCGCGACTTCGTCGGTCACCGAAGGTGGCGACATTACCTACACCGTGACGCTGACCAACAAAGACGGTCTGCCAATTAACAACCACGGTACCCTGACCTTCACCCTGGACGATGGCAAGACCACCATCACCATCCCGGCGAACGGCACCACCGGCTCGGTCACTGTGACCGCACCGGACAACGTCTATGTGGGCGCGAACGATCCGGTCGTCAAATCCATTGCTTCGGTAACGGGCGCTGACGTCGGCAAGTTCGAGCAACTGACCCTGGATAAAACCCCGGTCAGCACGACTGTGACTGACGAACCAGGCTCAGGTACTCCAGGCACTGGCAACCAAGGCGACCTGGTGCAAGTCACCATCACCGCCGACCAAACTTCGGTTGCCGAGAACGTCAAACCGACGTTCACCGTGCAGATCAATACTGCACTGGCCCACGACTTGGTCGTGACCCTGAGCAACAACGCTCAAGTCACCATCAAGGCTGGCCAAACCAGCGTGTCGTACGAGCACGCCGCGCAGGGCGATGACGTTTACAAAGACTCGGGTGAAATCAAACTCGGCATTACTTCGGCTGTAGACATCGATGGTCGCACCTTCGAAAACCTGCAACTGGGTGGTGATGCGTCGGTGAAAGTTACCGACACCATCGACGAAGTGGTGGCAAAACTCACCGCAAGCGACTCCGTTAGTGAAGGCGGTCAGATCACTTACACCGTGACGCTGACCAACAAAGATGGTCTGCCGATCAACAACCACGGCGCCCTGACCTTCACCCTGGACGATGGCAAAACCACTATCACCATCCCGGCGAACGGTACCACCGGCTCGGTCACTGTGACCGCGCCAGACAACGTCTATGTCGGTGCGAACGATCCGGTCGTCAAATCCATTGCTTCGGTAACAGGCGCTGACGTCGGCAAGTTCGAACAACTGACCCTGGATAAGACTCCAGTCAGCACCACTGTGACTGACGAACCGGGCTCGGGTACCCCAGGCACGGGCAACCAAGGCGATCTGGTGCAGGTCACTATCACCGCCGACCAAACTTCGGTCGCCGAGAACGTCAAACCGACCTTCACCGTGCAGATCAATACTGCACTGGCCCACGACTTGGTCGTGACCCTGAGCAACAACGCTCAAGTCACCATCAAGGCTGGCCAGACCAGCGTGTCTTACGAGCATGCTGCGCAGGGCGATGACGTTTACAAAGACTCGGGTGAAATCAAACTCGGCATTACTTCGGCTGTAGACATCGATGGTCGCACCTTCGAAAACCTGCAATTTGGTGGCGATGCCTCGGTACAAGTCACCGACACCATCGATGAAGTAGTCGCCAAGTTGACCGCGACTCCGTCGGTCACCGAAGGTGGCGACATCACCTACACCGTGACGCTGACCAACAAAGATGGTCTGCCGATCAACAACCACGGCGCCCTGACCTTCACCCTGGACGATGGCAAAACCACCATCACCATTCCGGCGAACGGCACCACCGGCTCGGTCACTGTGACCGCACCGGACAACGTCTATGTGGGCGCGAATGATCCAGTCGTCAAATCCATCGCTTCGGTAACGGGCGCTGACGTCGGCAAGTTCGAACAACTGACCCTGGATAAAACCCCGGTCAGCACCACTGTGACTGACGAACCAGGCTCGGGTACCCCAGGCACTGGTAACCAGGGCGACCTGGTGCAAGTCATCATCACTGCCGATCAAACTTCGGTTGCCGAGAACGTCAAACCGACCTTTACCGTACAGATCAACACTGCACTGGCCCATGACTTGGTCGTGACCCTGAGCAACAACGCTCAGATCACCATCAAAGCCGGTGAAACCAGCGCCCAATACGCTCACGATGCACAAGGAGACGATGTCTACAAAGACTCTGGCGACATTACCCTGGGTATCAAGTCCGCTGTAGACATCGACGGTCGTACCTTCGAAAACCTGCAACTGGGTGGTGATGCGTCGGTAAAAGTCACCGACACCATCGACGAAGTGGTCGCCAAATTGACCGCGACTTCGTCGGTCACAGAAGGCGGCGACATCACCTACACCGTGACGCTGACCAACAAAGATGGTCTGCCGATCAACAATCACGGCGCCCTGACCTTCACCCTGGACGATGGTAAAACCACCATCACCATCCCGGCGAACGGCACCACCGGCTCGGTCACTGTGACCGCACCGGACAACGTC
>NZ_JACVVH010000098.1:0-2233 GCF_016647865.1 Pseudomonas sp. S60
GTCAAACGGCCAAGTCATCACCGTTGAAGCAGGCAAGACTCAAGGCAGCATCGATTTCCAGACCCCGGCGAACGATGTGTACAACAACGGCTCGACCGTCAGCGTAACGATCAAGGACGCCACCGGTGGCAACTTCGAACAGCTAAACGCAAGTCCGACCCCGGCTGTTACCACGATCAATGACAGCATCGATACGGTCACTGTCAGCATCGTCAGCAATGGCAATGTGACCGAAGACCAGCAGCCGTCCTTCACCGTAAAAGTCAGCCAAGCTCTGGATCGCCCGCTCACCGTTACTCTGTCGAACGGGGACAAGGTCACTATCGAAGCGGGCAAAACCGAAGTCGTGTACAAGACTGAGGCTCAAGGTGATGATGTCATCAAAGACCCAGGCTCCGTCACGGTGGGTATCGCTGACGCTAGTGTCCCTGGTGCAACGTTCGAGCACCTGGTCATCGGTAACCCAGCCACTGTTCAGATTGCCGATACCATTAGTGAAGTCGTTGCAACGCTGACCGTCGATAAGGCGACTGTTACCGAAGGTGGGCAGGTCACCTACACCGTCACGTTGAGCAATGCCCAAGGTCTGTCCGTAACCCAGCACGGCGCACTTACCTTCACCCTCACCGACGGCACGAAGGTGGTTATCCCGGCTAACAGTGCGTCCGGTAGCGCCACTATTACGGTTGCTGACGATGTCTATGTAGGTGGCCAGCCTGCGTTGGCTAACAAACTCGAGGCAGTCTCAGGGGGCGAGAACTTCGAGAAACTCACACTGAGCGGCGATACTGTCACTACCAGTGTGACAGATGAACCAGGCTCTGGTACTCCTGGTACAGGCAACCAAGGTGATCTGGTGTTGGTCACTATCACCGCTGACCAGACTTCCGTTGCTGAAAACGTCAAGCCGACGTTCACCGTACAAATCAACACGGCCCTGGCCCACGACCTGGTCGTGACCCTGAGCAACAACGCCCAGGTCACCATCAAGGCTGGCCAGACCAGTGCCTCATATGAGCACCCTGCGCAAGGCGATGACGTTTATAAGGACTCGGGTGAAATCAGCCTGGGTATCAAGTCGGCTGCAGACATCGACGGTCGTACCTTCGAGAATCTGCAACTGGGCGGTAACGCGTCCGTTAAGGTCACTGACACTATCGACGAAGTCGTAGCCAAACTGACCGCTACCTCTTCCGTGACCGAAGGCGGCGAAATCACCTACACCGTGACGCTGACCAATAAAGACGGTCTGCCGATCAACAACCACGCTGAGCTGTATTTCCACCTGAAAGATGGCACCACTGTTGTAGTGCCGGCTAACAGCACCGTGGGTTCGGCCACTGCCATCGCCCCAGACAACGTCTATGTTGGCACTAACCCTGCGGTCGAGAACTCCATTGAATCGGTCAGCGGCGCAGATGCGTGGAAATTCGAACAACTGACCCTGGATAAAACTCCGGTCAGCACCACTGTCACCGACGAGCCAGGTTCAGGGACGCCAGGCACTGGCAACCAGGGCGATATCGTCAAGGTTACTATCACTGCCGATCAGGATTCGGTCGCTGAGAACGTCAAACCGACGTTCACTGTGCACGTAAACACCGCCTTGGCCCACGACCTGGTCGTGACCCTGAGCAATAACGCTCAGGTCACCATCAAGGCTGGCCAGACCAGTGCCTCGTATGAGCACGCTGCGCAAGGCGATGACGTTTATAAGGACTCGGGTGAAATCAGCCTGGGTATCAAGGCGGCTGCAGACATCGACGGTCGTACCTTCGAGAACCTGCAACTGGGCGGTAACGCGTCCGTTAAAGTCACCGACACCATCGACGAAGTCGTAGCCAAGTTGACCGCTACCTCTTCCGTGACCGAAGGCGGCGAAATCACCTATACCGTGACGCTGACCAATAAAGACGGTCTGCCGATCAACAACCACGCCGAGCTGTATTTCCACCTGAAAGATGGCACCACTGTTGTAGTGCCGGCTAACAGCACCGTGGGTACCGCTACCACTACCGCGCCGGACAACGTCTATGTCGGTACAAATCCGGCGGTAGAAAACGCCATTGACTCGGTCAGTGGCGCTGATGCTTGGAAGTTCGAGCAACTGACCCTGGATAAAACTCCGGTCAGCACGGCTGTCACCGATGAACCAGGCTCGGGTACCCCAGGCACGGGCAATCAAGGCGATCTGGTGCAGGTGACTATCACCGCCGACCAAACTTCGGTCGCC
>NZ_JACVVH010000099.1:0-1747 GCF_016647865.1 Pseudomonas sp. S60
AGCAAATTGCTTGGGTGTTATATGGTCAAGCCTCACGGGCAATTAGTATTGGTTAGCTCAACGCCTCACAGCGCTTACACACCCAACCTATCAACGTCGTAGTCTTCGACGGCCCTTTAGGGGATTCAAGATCCCAGTGAGATCTCATCTTGAGGCAAGTTTCCCGCTTAGATGCTTTCAGCGGTTATCTCTTCCGAACATAGCTACCCGGCAATGCCACTGGCGTGACAACCGGAACACCAGAGGTTCGTCCACTCCGGTCCTCTCGTACTAGGAGCAGCCCCTCTCAAATCTCAAACGTCCACGGCAGATAGGGACCGAACTGTCTCACGACGTTCTAAACCCAGCTCGCGTACCACTTTAAATGGCGAACAGCCATACCCTTGGGACCGGCTTCAGCCCCAGGATGTGATGAGCCGACATCGAGGTGCCAAACACCGCCGTCGATATGAACTCTTGGGCGGTATCAGCCTGTTATCCCCGGAGTACCTTTTATCCGTTGAGCGATGGCCCTTCCATACAGAACCACCGGATCACTAAGACCTACTTTCGTACCTGCTCGACGTGTGTGTCTCGCAGTCAAGCGCGCTTTTGCCTTTATACTCTACGACCGATTTCCGACCGGTCTGAGCGCACCTTCGTACTCCTCCGTTACTCTTTGGGAGGAGACCGCCCCAGTCAAACTACCCACCATACACTGTCCTCGATCCGGATAACGGACCTGAGTTAGAACCTCAAAGTTGCCAGGGTGGTATTTCAAGGATGGCTCCATGAGAACTGGCGTCCCCACTTCAAAGCCTCCCACCTATCCTACACAAGCAAATTCAAAGTCCAGTGCAAAGCTATAGTAAAGGTTCACGGGGTCTTTCCGTCTAGCCGCGGATACACTGCATCTTCACAGCGATTTCAATTTCACTGAGTCTCGGGTGGAGACAGCGCCGCCATCGTTACGCCATTCGTGCAGGTCGGAACTTACCCGACAAGGAATTTCGCTACCTTAGGACCGTTATAGTTACGGCCGCCGTTTACCGGGGCTTCGATCAAGAGCTTCGCTTGCGCTAACCCCATCAATTAACCTTCCGGCACCGGGCAGGCGTCACACCCTATACGTCCACTTTCGTGTTTGCAGAGTGCTGTGTTTTTAATAAACAGTCGCAGCGGCCTGGTATCTTCGACCGGCATAAGCTTACGGAGCAAGTCCTTCACCTTCGCCGGCGCACCTTCTCCCGAAGTTACGGTGCCATTTTGCCTAGTTCCTTCACCCGAGTTCTCTCAAGCGCCTTGGTATTCTCTACCTAACCACCTGTGTCGGTTTGGGGTACGGTTCCCAGTTATCTGAAGCTTAGGAGCTTTTCTTGGAAGCATGGTATCAACCACTTCGTCGCCTAAAGGCAACTCGTCATCAGCTCTCGGCCTTGAAATCCCGGATTTGCCTAAGATTTCAGCCTACCACCTTAAACCTGGACAACCAACGCCAGGCTGGCCTAACCTTCTCCGTCCCTCCATCGCAATAACTGGAAGTACAGGAATATTAACCTGTTTTCCATCGACTACGCTTTTCAGCCTCGCCTTAGGGACCGACTAACCCTGCGTCGATTAACGTTGCGCAGGAAACCTTGGTCTTTCGGCGTGCGAGTTTTTCACTCGCATTGTCGTTACTCATGTCAGCATTCGCACTTCTGATACCTCCAGCAAGCTTCTCAACTCACCTTCACAGGCTTACAGAACGCTCCTCTACCGCATCACC
>NZ_JACVVH010000009.1:0-124021 GCF_016647865.1 Pseudomonas sp. S60
CGCAGCTCGCGATGCGCCGCGCGGGCGGCGCTCGATCTCACAGGCGAAAAAACCCTCAAGGCGGGCACCTGTAAGCCTACACACCCGTCTACCCGCAATCCGGTAGGCGTGGGGGCGCCGGCCCTGGAAAATCCGAAACCCTGCGCTGCCATCCCAGCCCAAGATCGACTTCCCGCCCCATTGCCGCTAGCCTGCAAACCCTCCTTCAGCCCCAGATATTCACCCCATGCCTGTCGGTTTCCCTGAACTGCCATCGCTCAACGCACTGCGGGTGTTTGAAGTGGTGGCCCGTCACCTCAACTTTCGCCTCGCGGCCGAAGAAATTGGCGTAACCCAGGCGGCCGTTGCCCAGCAGGTGCGTGGGCTGGAGGCCACCCTGCAGGTACGCCTGTTCGAGCGGTTGCCACGCGGGCTCGGGCTGACCGATGCAGGGCGCGCCTATAGCCACAGCGTGCGTAGCGCCCTGGCCATGATCGACGATGCAACACGGGCGCTGCGGCCGGCGGCCTTGCACCTTACGGTCAGCGTGACCCCTACGTTCGCCTCCAAATGGCTGATCCCACGGTTGGGCCAGCTTGCAGAGCTACACCCCAGGATTGACCTGCGGGTACTGGCCACTGACCGGCTTTCACACTTCCACACCGATGGCGTGGACCTGGCGGTGCGCTACGGTCGCCCGCCATTTGGCCCTGGGCTGGAAACCCTGCTGCTGATGGAGCAGCCCATTGTTGCCGTGGTGAGCCCGGGGTTGCTGAGCGAAAACGGGCCGCCAGAGACGTTTGCCGCGTTGCAACGCTACGTGGCATTGCACGATGCGCATGACTTCTGGCCTTCGTTTTGCGCCACGGCATTCCCCGGCCACCCGCCGGCCGCGGCCCGATCAGTGCGTTTCAACCAGACCTCGCTGGCTATCGAGGCAGCGGTGGGCGGGCAGGGCATCGCGTTGGCAAGTTACGCGTTTGTCTGCGACGACATTGCCGCCGGCAGGCTGGCGTTGGCGCTGCCCCAGCAACTGCAGCTGGACAAGGCGTTCTATCTGGTCTGGCCGCGCAAGGGCCGGCCTCACCCTACGTTGCAGGCGGTGATCGACTGGTTGCAAACCGAAGCAGGCGATAGAAAATCTACTGCCTAGCCCAGTGCCGGCTGCCTACCTGCACCTTGGTATCGCTGCTACCGTGAGTTCACGCATTTCCCGCGAACCACTGGAGGCAATATGGCAACTGAACAGGTAGCGATCATCACGGCAGGCGGTAGCGGCATGGGCGCAGCGGCAGCCCGCCGGCTTGCCGCCGACGGTTTCAAGGTCGGCATCCTGTCGTCATCTGGTAAAGGCGAGGTATTGGCTGAGGAGCTGAATGGCTTCGGCATCACTGGCAGCAACCAGTCGGTCGATGACCTCCAGCGCCTTGTCGAGGGAGTGGTGCGCAAGTGGGGCCGCATCGATGTACTGGTCAACAGTGCCGGCCATGGTCCCCGGGGGCCGATATTGGACATCAGTGATGACGACTGGCACCTGGGCATGGATACCTACTTGCTCAATGTGATCCGCCCCACGCGGCTGGTGACACCGGTGATGCAGCGTCAGCAAAGCGGGGTCATCATCAATATCTCCAGCGCCTGGGCCTTCGAACCCAGTGACCTGTTCCCCACCTCGGCAGTGATGCGCGCAGGCCTGGCTGCCTTCAGCAAGATCTACGCCGACACCTACGCCGCCGACAACATTCGCATCAACAATGTGCTGCCAGGCTGGATCGACAGCTTGCCCGCCACCGATCAGCGCCGCGACAGCGTACCGCTCAAGCGTTACGGCAGCAGCGATGAGATCGCCGCCACGGTCGGGTTCCTGGCCAGCGACGGCGCCGCCTATATAACAGGCCAGAACATCAGGGTGGATGGCGGGCTTACCCGCAGCGTCTGAAACTGCCGTTGAACGATGCGTCAGGGCCAGCCACTACCGTAGGTCAGGGCAACCGGCAATCGGGCACCTAATTGCATGAGTATGCTTGATGCTTTCTCATAGCAGGACTAATACTAAGGTACTGCCGAGAGGGACGATCATGCAGACGCGCTTCGTTGTGGTTCCCGCTGTACCGTTGATACGAGAAATACACCCACGACGCATCGGCTTTCCATCCGCACTGGGGGAAGGGTATGACCTCTACGATACCCAGGACAAAATACGGCTGAGCCTGAACCTGCCCACCCGCGCGCAGGCGGAGTACGAGTGCACGTGCCGCAATGGCTGTCTGGAGACCGAGGGCCGAACCGGCAGCGACTGAAGGCTGCCGGGGCTGTAGCTCAGGCCAGGTAACGGTGGTAGTAGTCCAGGGTTGCGAGGTTCTTGTCCTTGGCTTCGAACATGATGTCGAACCACTGGGTGAACTGCAGCGCGTAGCGGTTGGTCCAGTCATTCCACATCATTGCGCTGTGCGCATACAGGTCGCGCTTGTTCACCTGCGCCAGCAACTCGTCCATCACCAGTTTGCGCTCGGCGGTGAAGCCCAATGCCTGCAGGTGCTCAGGGGGTTGCGAGTAGTGCATCGTGGGACGCACACCGCGCCAGCTGTCGATCACCCGCGCCACCCGTGGGTCGGCGGGGTCGATGTAATCGCCCTCGTGGATCCAGCAGTGGTGGATATCCAGCACCACCGGTGCCAGGTCGGCCAGTGCCAGGCAGTCGTCCAGGCCATAGGTTTTTTCGTCGTTCTCGAACGTGATCACGTTGCGCGCCACCTGGGACAGGCGCGGCCATGCATGCCGGATGCCTTCACCCCCCAGGCGGCCTGCAATGTGGATATTGCATTTGAAGTCCTGGAATACCTTGCCGTAGCCCATCATGCGGATCATGTCTGCGTGGTATTCGAACTCGGCCAGGCTGTTCTCCACCACCTCCGGGCGATCCGAGCCTAGCACGCAGTACTGGCCAGGATGGAACGACAGCCGAATATCCTGCTGACGCGCCAGGGCGCCGATCGCCGCAAACCGCTCAGCCATCAGCCCCTGAAAATCGGCTTCCTGGTACACATGCGCCACGCTGGGGTGGCTGTACAACGGCAACAGGTCACTGCTCAGCCGCAACATGCGCAGGGCAGGGGGCAGCTCGCTGACATAAGCCAGCAGCCGAAGCTGGGCGTCGAGGTTGTGCTGCACCAGTTCGAGCAGTTTGGCGCGGGCCGCCTCCTGGCTGGCCCCGCTGACCCAACGCAAGGTGGTGGTACGCGGGTTGAACGTGCGTTCGATGGTTTCCAGCGCCTTCACCGCCAGGCTGCGGTGAGGGTGCCGGTACATGCAGGCAAAGCCCAGGCGTGACATGGGGATGCTCCAGAGGGCCCAGCCCGTTCAGATCAGTTTGTCCAGCGTGATGGGGAACTCACGCACACGTTTGCCGGTGGCATGGTAGATGGCATTGGCCACCGCTGCCGCCACCCCCACCACGCCGATTTCACCTACCCCCTTGGAACCCAGCGCGTTGACCACACGGTCGTCTTCCTCGACGAAGATGACGTCGATGTCGCCGATGTCGGCGTTCACCGGCACATGGTACTCCGCCAGGTTGTGGTTGAGGATGCGCCCCAGGGCATGGTCGGTCTGGCTTTCTTCATGCAGCGCCATGCCTATGCCCCAGACAACGCCACCGAGTATCTGGCTGCGTGCGGTCTTGGGGTTGACCACGCGCCCGGCCGCCACCGCGCTGACCACTCGGGTAACGCGGACCGTGCCCAGGTCGTCGTCCACCTGCACCTCCACGAACACGGCCGAGTGGGTAGCGGTGGAGTAGGGCTTGCGCTTGTCGTCCGGGTTGGCTTCGACCTGCACCTCCAGGCATTGCTGCGGGTCCACGGCCAGCAGCTCAGCCAACGGGACCGAGTGCTTGCCGGCCTTCAGCTGGCCGTTTTCAAGGGTGAAAGCGGTATCCGCTTCGCTTGCCAACTCAGGCCGCTGCTGGCGGGCACGCTCGATCAGCCGCTCGCGTAACGTCAGGCACGCCTGGCGTACCGCAGAGCCAACCGAAGACACGGTGAACGAGCCCCCTTGCAACGGCGCGGTAGGCAACGAGGAGTCCCCCAGTTTGAAGGTCACGTTACCTACGTCGATACCCGCGGCATCGGCCGCAATCTGGGTCATCACCGTGTAAGTACCTGTACCGATGTCAGTGGTCGCACTGCTGACAGTCAGGTGCCCGGCGCTGTCCAAACTGGCCTTGGCACTGGCCTTCATCTGCATGGCCTCCCACACACCACCCGCCATGCCCCAACCGATGCGCTGGTTACCGTCGCGCATGGACCCGGGCGAGGCCTGCCGCCGGGCCCAGCCAAAGCGTTCGGCACCCTGCTCGTAGCAGGCAAGCAACTCCTTGCTCGAGTAGGGCTTGCCCTCGTTGCCATTGTGGCTGGCGAAGTTGCGCTTGCGCAGTTCCACCGGGTCTAGCCCGGCGGCACTGGCCAGTTCGTCCATCGCGCACTCCAACGCCAGTACTCCGGAGCCTGCGCCTGGGGCGCGCATGTCCAGGGGTGTGTAGACATCCAGCGGCGCCAGGCGGTAGCTCAACGCCACGTTGTCACACTGGTACAACATGCCGCTCCATTCCACCAGGTGTTCGGTGAAGTCTTCGAAGCGCGATGTCTGGCCGATGGCATCGTGCCCGATGGCGACCAGGGCTCCGTGTTTATCCACGCCCAGGCGCAGGCGTTGCTGGGTGCGTGGGCGATAGCCGAAAGTGAACATTTGCTGGCGCGTGAGGGTGAGACGCACCGAGCGCTTGAGGTGCAGCGCAGCCATCACCGCCAGGGGCAGCTGGTACTGCGGGCGCAGGCCGGAGCCGAACGCGCCACCGACGAAAGCCGCTTTGACCCGCAGCTTGTCTTTGGGCAGCCCGAAGACATTGTGCAGGTATTCCTGGCAATTCTGCGTGCCCTGGGTTTTGTCGTGGATGACCAGGCTGCCGTCGGCCTGATAGCACACCGTCGAGGCGTGGGGCTCCATGGGGTTGTGATGCTCGTTGGCGGTCAGGTAGGTCACGTCCACCTTGGCATCGGCCCCCGCGAAATGCCCTGCAAAATCACCGCGAGGTTCTGGTGTTTCGGCGGGGGCTTCGTGGGTTTGCTGTAGCGCAGCGAGCAAGTCGGATTGATGCGCTTGCTGGCTGTACTCAATGGTGACGAGTGAGCCGGCGTAGCGGGCCAGCTCCAGGGTGTCTGCAATCACCAGCACCAGCGGCTGGCCGCTGTACAGTACGCGCTCATTGAACAATGGGCGGAAGGGCGAGCCTTCGGCGGCGTCGTCGTCGCTGTAGTCGTCATCGTAGCTGGACACGTGCGGGCGGTTGGTATGGTCCAGCACGGCGATCACGCCGGGCACTTGCAGGGCCTTTTCGCTGTTCACCTTCACCACCCGTCCACGGGCGATGGTGCTGGACACCACGCTGGCATGCAGCAGGCCTTCTTGCGGGTGATCGGCGGCATAACGGGCCTGGCCGGTGACTTTGGCCGCGCCGTCCACGCGGTCCATGGGTGTTCCCACGACACTGTTCATTGCATACCCCCCTGGCTGTTGTCGGCTGCGCAGGCCTCGCTCAGTGCGCGGATAATGGCGTTGCGCGCAAGCGGCACTTTGAAGCCGTTCTGGGCAAGCGGTTTTGCCGCCTGCAGCAGGGCATCGGCAGCGTGAGTGAACAGCTCGGTACTGGCGGGTTTACCCTGCAACAGGGCTTCCACTGCCGGGTCTCGCCATGGCTTGTGTGCGACACCACCCAACGCCAGGCGCGCCTCGCGAATAACCCCGTTCTCGATCTGCAACGCAGCCGCCACCGACACCAGGGCGAAGGCATAGGAAGCCCGGTCACGCACCTTGATATAGCGGCAATGCGCTGCAAACGGTTCAGCGGGCAGCTCGATGCCGGTGATCAACTCATCCTGGGCAAGCTGGTTGTCACGCTGCGGCGTGTTCCCAGGCAGGCGATGGAAATCGGCAAACGGTATTTGCCGCGCCCCTGCGGGCCCGTGAACGTGCACCACTGCCGCGAGTGCGGCCAGTGCCACGCACATGTCCGAAGGGTGTGTGGCTACGCAGTCGTCACTGGCGCCAAGGATGGCGTGCATACGATTGAGGCCTTGGCGCGCCGGGCATCCGCTGCCTGGCTCGCGCTTGTTGCAAGGGGTCCCGGTGTCGTAGAAGTAATAGCAACGGGTACGTTGCAGCAGGTTGCCGCCGGTGCTGGCCATGTTGCGCAGCTGCGGGGACGCGCCGGCCAGAATGGCCTGGGCCAGCAAGGGGTAGCGCGCTTCGACAAGCGGGTGCCAGGCCAGGTCGGCGTTGCTGACCAGCGCGCCGACCATTACGCCACCTTCGGGCGTTTCCTCGATCGCCTTCAGGGCCAGCCCCGTGATGTCGATCAGGTGTTCAGGACGCTCGACGTTTTCCTTCATCAGGTCGACCAGGTTGGTGCCCCCGGCAATGAAGCGTGATGACGGGCCTGCCAGGCTCACGGCCTCATCGAGTGACGCCGGCTTGTGATAGCTGAAAGGGGTCATGGGCGTGCCCCTTTGATCAAGGGCAAGGCTTCTTCCACCGCAGCAACGATGTTGCTGTAGGCGCCGCAGCGGCACAGGTTGCCGCTCATCAGTTCACGGATGTCATCGCGGTTGTGGGCTCGCCCTTCATTGGCAAGACCCACCGCCGAGCAGATCTGCCCTGGTGTGCAATACCCGCACTGGAACGCATCCTGAGTGATGAAGGCTTGCTGCATGGGGTGCAAGCGGTCGTCGTCGGCCAGGCCTTCGATGGTGACCAGCTCGGCACCTTCACACATCACCGCCAAGGTCAGGCAGGCGTTGATGCGCTTGCCATCGCGCAGCACCGTGCAGGCGCCACACTGGCCGTGGTCGCAGCCTTTCTTCGTGCCGGCCAGGTCCAGCTGTTCGCGCAGCAGGTCGAGCAGGGTGGTCCAGGGGTGTACGGTCAGCGCTTTGTGCTCACCGTTGATGGTCATCTGCAAAGGGCGCTGTAGGGCGCCCTGGTCAGGGGTTGCGGTCATGGTGCAGGTCCTCACGGGTCGGGTGCGCACAGTGTTCTGTGTCTTAGTGCTGCGACTTGCGTGGGGCCAGGAACGTTCAGCCTGTGTGCCCAGGCGCAGTTATTTTTGCCCGTGAGTACTGTGGTTTGCCTTTTATGCAGCGGCAGTTGGGTGGGTCAGGTCACCACTTGGTAGCAAGGCACGTACGCCGCCCCACCGGGTAACTTCATCCGGTGTTGGTCGACAAACGCCTGCAGCAAACGCCCCAGCGGGTCCAGCACAGCGCTGTCGCCGCGGATCTGGTAGGGCCCGTGCTCCTCGATCAGGCGGATCCCTTTGTCCTTCACGTTACCCGCCACGATGCCCGAAAACGCCCGGCGCAGGTTCGCCGCCAGTTCGTGCGGCGGCAGGTCGCGGCGCAGCGCAAGGTCGGCCATTGCCTGGTGCGTGGGGTCGAACGGCCGCTGGAAGCTTTCTTCGATCTTGAGCAGCCAGTTGAAGTGGAACGCATCGTTACGTTCACGGCGGAACTGCTTCACCTGCTTGAGCCCCTCCACCATGTGCCGGGCAACCTCTGCCGGGTCGTCGATGATGATCTGGTAGAACCGGTGCGCTGCCTCGCCCAGGGTCGCGCCGACAAACGCATGCAATTGCTGCAGGTAGGGCTCGGCGCTACGGGGGCCGGTCAGTACCACAGGGAACGGTACATCCTGGTTGTCCGGGTGCATGAGGATGCCCAGCAGGTAGAGGAATTCTTCCGCCGTGCCCGCACCGCCCGGGAAAATGATGATGCCGTGGCCGACACGCACGAACGCTTCAAGGCGTTTTTCGATATCCGGCAGGATGACCAGCTCGTTGACGATCGGGTTAGGCGCCTCGGCGGCGATGATGCCCGGCTCGGTCAGGCCCAGGTAACGGCTGCCCGGCATGCGCTGCTTGGCATGTGCGATGGTGGCGCCCTTCATGGGGCCCTTCATCACACCCGGGCCGCAGCCGGTGCAGATATCCAGCTTGCGCAGGCCCAGCTCGTGGCCGACTTTTTTGGTGTATTGGTATTCCTCGGTGCTGATCGAGTGGCCACCCCAGCACACCACCATCTTCGGTTCCACGCCCGGGCGCAGGGTACGGGCGTTGCGCAGCAGGTGGAAGACGTAATCGGTAATGCCCTGGGAGCTTTCCAGGTCGATGCGCTGGCTGGCCAGCTCGCTCTCGGTATAGACGATGTCGCGCAGGGCGCTGAACAGCATTTCACGGGTGCTGGCGATCATCTCGCCATCGACGAACGCGTCGGCGGGCGCGTTCAGCAGCTCCAGGCGTACGCCGCGGTCCTGCTGGTGGATACGCACTTCGAAGTCCTGGTAGGCCTCGAGGATGGTCTTGGCATTGTCGACATGGGCGCCGGTGTTGAGGATGGCCAGGGCGCACTGGCGGAACAAGGTGTAGAGGCTGCCGGAGCCGGCTTCGCTCAGTTGCTGCACTTCACGTTGTGACAGCGTCTCCAGGCTGCCTTTGGGGCTGACGGATGCATTGATGACATGGCGTTGAGGCATCTAAGTCTTTCCTGTGCGGGTAAAACATCCTTCTTTGACAACACCATACCGAGAAATGTGAGCGGCAACGAGGGGGGTAGAAAAAAAGCCTCCAAATGGCCCATTACCCCAGCAGCTTCAGCACGCCGAGTGTGATGCCCAGGCCGCCGACCAGCAGCCACAGGTTCAGGATCGCCCCGGTAATCAGTGCCCGAGGCCCTGCCTGGCGAATCTGATCGATACGCGTCTCCATGCCCAGGGCAGTCATGGCCATGGTCAACGCGAAGGTGTCCAACCCATTTACAGCCTGGGTGAAGCTTGCCGGCAGTACCTGCAGTGAGTTCACCACCACCAGTGCGAGGAAACCAAAGGCGAACCACGGCACGTTGGTGCGGCCTTTGCCTTGGGCCAGCCCGGCCTGGCGTGTGCGGTTGACCCACACACCAACCAGCAGCAGCACCGGCACCAGCATCATGACCCGGGTCATCTTCACGATCGTGGCAATGTGGGTAGCCTGCGGGCTGATGTTGCTGGCTGCCCCCACGACTTGCGCTACTTCGTGGAGTGTGCCGCCCACCCACAGCCCAGCCGCCAGGGTATCAAGGTGCAGCCAGCCGCTTTTGACCAGCAAGGGGTATAGCAGCATCGACACGGTACCGAACAGCACCACGCTGCCCACCGCCATCGCACTTTTGTGTGGCGCGCTGCGCAGCGCCGACTCGAATGCCAGCACTGCCGCAGCGCCGCAGATCGCGCTGCCTGCGGCCGTGAGCAGGGCTGTGTCGCGGTCCAGCCCCAGCAGCCGGGTGCCGCACCACAGGCCGATCAGCAGTGTGCTACCCACCACCAGTACAGATACCAGTAGCCCTGGCCAACCCACCTGGGCGATCTCCTGCAGGCTTACCCGCAGCCCGAACAGGGCAACGGCGATACGCAGCAGGCCGCGCGCAGAAAAGTTCACACCAGCAGCCCAGCTGGCAGGCAGCCCCTCGCGCAACGCATTGCCATAAAGCGCACCCGCAACAATGCCGACGATCAACGGGCTGATGCCAAGGCCGGCGATGAAGGGCATGGCGGCCAGTTGGGTGACGGCGAGGGCGAAGAGTGCCACGAACAGCACACCGTTGAGCCGACCGCGGGTGGTCAGTACCGGGGTTGCCGCCGAGGGGGTGGAAGACGTGATCATGGCATTCACCTGGCAGGGGACAAGACAGGGCCACGATAATCTGGTTATAAGCTTATAAAAAATCGTAATTTGAAATGGCAAATATCCGCACAGCTGATACTTTACATTCATGACACCAGAACAGCTTATAACCTTCGCCACCGTCGCCCAGTTCGGCAACATCAGCCACGCGGCGCAGGCACTGCATCTGTCCCAGCCCGCCGTGTCGGGGCAGTTGAAGGTGCTGCAGGAGACCTTTGGCGAGCCTCTGTATCAACGGGCGGGCCGCGGGGTAAAGCTCACCGACGCCGGCCTGCAGTTGCTGGCACACGCCACACGCCTGCGCGACACCTACCGCCAGGCCCAGGCGCTGCGGGAAGCCATGCGCGGGCTGGAGCGGGGCACCTTGCGCATCGGTGCCAGTACCACGCCAGCCAGCTACCTGCTGCCCTATCTGATTGCCGACTTCCAGGCGCGCTACCCTGACGTGCTCATCACCACCACCCAGGGCAACACTGCCGAGATTCTGGCAGCGCTGGACAGCGTAGACATCGCCATGATCGAGGGCCCTGCTGGCCAGGCATTGCCGGTGGGCACCGAGCTCACAGCCTGGCGAGAAGACGAGATTGTCGCCATCGTGCCCGGCGGCCACCCGCTGGCCGGCACCGCTTCGCAAACCATGGCAGCACTGGGGGCTTACCCGTTGGTGCTGCGCGAGGGTGGCTCCGGGGTACGGCAGATCGTAGAGCGGGCTTTTGCCCGAAGCGGGGTGGCGATGCGAGTGGCCCTGGAGATTGCGGGGGTAGAAGGGGTGAAGGAGGCGGTGCGTGCGGGCATGGGCATCGGCTTTGTATCGGCCATGTCGATCCGGCACGAGGATGGCGCCTTGTGCAGAATACCCATCGCGCCACAGGCGCTGGTCAGGCGGTTTTCAATCCTGATGCCCCATGCTGCCAGCCCATCGCGGGTGGCGGCGCGGTTTTACGAGCTCTGTGTCGGGCAGCTGGGGTCTGAAGCGGGTTGAGGGGCTTACGGCCCATCAGTGCTGTTCTTTTCAGGCGGCACCAGGTCGACCCCGCCTGGGTGTAGCGGATGGCACCGCAGCAGCCTGCGCAGCGTCAACCAGCTGCCCCGCCCAGCGCCGTGCACCCGCAGGGCCTCGATGGCGTAGTGTGAACAGGAAGGGTAGAACCGGCAGCGCGGCCCAAGCAGAGGGCTGATGATCAGCTGGTAGCCGCGGATCAGAGCGACGAGTGCCAGACGTGGCCAGTGTTTCATATCACGCTCCTGGGGCAGGCGGGCGCCTTGCGCAGTATCTTCAATGCCAAAGCATGCCCAGCAATCGGGCCGATGCTAACAGTCTGGCAGCTAGCTATGACCGCGATTTTCCGCGCAATGGGCTAGGTACAGTAACCGACATAAGTGTTATAACGTAACGCTTTTGTACGTACCAGAGAAACCATGGTGTGGAAGCAGTATGGACAGACGTAGCCTTTTGAAATTTTTACTGGCGGGACTGGCGCTTCCGGCTTCGCTGCAGGCCTATGCAGCACAGCGCCTGCGAAATGTTGAAATTATGCGTTCACCAGGTGTCACCAAGCTGGTACTGAGCCTTGATGGCCCGGCGGTCGCCAACAGTTTCAGCCTGCAATCGCCTCCTCGGGTGGTCATCGACCTGCACAATACACAGCTCGGGGCGCCATTGGCCGCCTTGAACCTGCACGACACACCGGTGGTCGCGATTCGTAGCGGCACAACCTCGTCTGGCGACCTGCGGATCGTGCTGGACCTCGCAGGGCCAGGCATTCAGGGTGAGTTGCATCATCGCGGGGGCAGGCTGGAACTGTGGTTGCCAACGGGCACTGACAAGCGCCTTGCGCCCCTCGCAGCCCCGGCTACCGCGCTGGCCTCGCGCGGCCGTGACCGCGACCTTCTGGTGGTAATCGATGCCGGGCACGGCGGTAAAGACCCAGGCGCCGTGGGTGCCCGGGGTGAGCAGGAAAAGCGCGTGGCGTTGGACATCGCCAAGCGCCTGGCCAGGCGGGTGGATGCGCAGAAGGGCTACAAGGCCCGGCTGGTGCGCAGCGATGACGTGTTCATCCCACTGCGCAAACGCGCCGAGGTGGCGCAGCGGCTCAATGCAGACCTGTTCATTTCGATCCATGCCGACGCGGCGCCCAGGCTTACCGCCTCAGGGGCCTCGGTGTTCGCCCTTTCACAGGGCGGCGCCAGCTCCTCGATGGCCCGCTGGATGGCAGCACGTGAAAACGGTGCGGATGCGGTGGGAGGAGGGCTGGCGGTGAAGCTGCAACAGGATGACCCCATGGTCGCCGGGGTGCTGCTGGACATGGCGATGAATGCAACGATCTCCACCAGCCTGGACCTTGGCCATGCTGTGCTCGAACAACTGGGCGGTATCGCCCGCCTGCATCAGGCGCGGGTGGAACAGGCAGGCTTTGCCGTGCTGAAGTCGGCTGCTGTGCCGTCGATACTGGTGGAAACCGGCTTCATCTCCAACCCAACCGACTGCCAGCGGCTGCATGACAGCCGGCATCAGGACAAGATCACCCAGGCGATCTTTGCGGGTATAGAAGGCTACTTCCGGACGAGGCCACCGGCAGGCAGCCTGATAGCGGCGATGTACAGCAACGTGGGTTAAAACGGCATGCGGTGCCCTTGGTCCAAACCGCGCTGCCCCAGGGCAGCCTAAAACTGCCCCGGTCTAGCGCCGGCGTCAAACCACCAGCGGGGCTGCTTGTCTTCGAACGCATGAAACCTCGGTTGCAGCTCTGCCAGGTCATTGTCGTCAAAACCACCGACCAGCAATGCGACCGTCGAATCATCGTCAATGGCACCGACAGAACTGCCACACCGGCTGCAGAACGCCCGGCTGGAGTAATCTGATGACCTGAACAAGGAAGGCACGCCACCACCACCCACCCAGGTGACGCTCTGCTGTGTGAACTCCACCCACACCGCCGTCACGGCACCGGTATGGCGTTGGCACGTTTTGCACGAACAGGTGTGTGGCTGTATCGCGGGGGCCAGGGCCTTGTACCTGATCCAGCCGCACAGGCAGCCACCTTCGTAGGCAGTGCTTTGCATACCCATTCCTCTTCAGCTTGTGCGAGAGATGCAAGCTTAGCCGCAGTGGTTCCACTGCGACGGCTATTTGTTCAGCTGACCGTTCAACCAAAGGTATCCAACAACCGATACCAGGCAATGCCCGCGCCAAGGTACAGACGCTGCAAACCATGAAACGGGATCGGGTTGACTGGCGTGACCGGAAACACCAGGTCATTCGAGGCGCCCAGCAGGTGACCCGACAAATGCCGGGCCAGCGTAGTCGACATGGCGATGCCCCGGCCGTTGTAGCCCAGCAGAATGCTGAGCCCTGGCGCCGGTTCGTGGACGTGTGGCAGGAAGTCCCGGGTCAGCGCCACCCTGCCGCTCCAGTGATGTTCGAAGCCGATCCCTTCCAGTTGCGGGAACAACGCCGTGACGGCGCGCTTGAGCTGGTTGAAGTCGTCTGGCGAGCGCGGCTCGGAGAACGGCCCGCGGCCGCCTAGCAGCAGCCGCCCTTGCGCGTCCTTTTTGTAGTACAGCAGCAAGCGGCGGGCATCCGAGCAGACTTCGCCCCGCGGCAGGATCTGCTGCGCCAGTGCTGTGGGTAGCACCGGTGTGGACACGATGAAGCTGTTGGCCGCGATGAGGGTCTGCCTCAGGCCGGGCCACAGGTCATCCGAATAGCCATTGGTCGCCAGCACCACACGTTGCGCGGTGACCCGGGCGCCCTGTTCGGTGGTGAGCACCCATTGATTGCCCTCGCGTTTGAGTCCGGTGACGCGGGTACGGCCATGTATTGCAGCGCCGTGATGGAGTGCGGCACGGGCCAGCCCCCGTGCCAGCTTCAGCGGGTGCACGCTGCCGGCGCGGGGGTCGACCCAGGCGCCCAGGTAGCCCTGGCTGCCGATGCGGGCAGCAGCGCCGCGTGCATCGAGCAGCTCAGCCGCAACGCCCCTGCGCTGCCACTGCTGGGCCCGCTGTTCGATGGCGCGCATGGCCGCCGGGGTGCAGGCAGGCTGTATCCAGCCCTGGCGTACCGCATCGCAGTCGATGCCGTAGCGGTCGATCAGCTTGAACACTTCATCCGCAGCCCCCCCGGCAACGCGAATGATCGCCTCCGCTTTTTCATCACCGAACAGCTTCATCAGCTCGTCCGGGTCGTACTTCAGGCCCGGAATCACTTGCCCACCGTTACGCCCCGAGGCACCCCAGCCTGGCTCACCTGCATCCAGTACACAGGTGGCTGTGCCAGCGCTAGCCAGATGCAGCGCTGTGGTGAGGCCCGTATAGCCGGCCCCGACAATGGCCACATCGACCTGTTTGTCCTCTGTCAGCGGCGGCGTTTGCGGCCCTGGCTGCGCCGTGGCAGCCCACAGGGACTGGGGCATGGCAAATGAATGTACGCTCATGCCTGTGGCTCGCTGCTGTTGAGAAGACGGCGCAGGAAATCCTGGGTGCGCGGGTGAGCAGGGCGGCCGAACACATCCTGGGGCACACCCGCTTCCACGATCTTGCCGCCGTACAGGAAGCACACTTTGTCGGAAACCTCCCTGGCGAAGGCCATCTCGTGTGTGACCACCACCATGGTCATGCCCTCTTTGGCCAAGGTGCGCATAACGCCCAGCACCTCGCCCACCAGTTCGGGGTCGAGCGCGGAGGTGGGTTCGTCGAACAGAATCGCCTTGGGCCGCATGGCCAACGCCCGTGCAATCGCCACGCGTTGCTGCTGGCCACCCGACAGTTGATCCGGGTAGGCGTCCAGGCGATGGCCAAGGCCCACCTTTTCCATCAGTTCCACCGCGTGCGCGCGAGCGGCGGCCGGGCTCTCTTTCTTCACGTACACCGGGCCTTCCATCACGTTCTGCAGGGCAGTGCGGTGCGGGAACAAGTTGAAGCGCTGGAACACCATGCCCACTTCGGTACGGATGGTGTGGATCGACCTGGCGTGCCGGTCTACCCGCTCGGACGACACCAGAATGTCGCCACCCTCGTAGGTTTCCAGGCCGTTGATGCAGCGCAGCAGGGTGGACTTGCCCGAGCCGGAGGGCCCGATCAGGCACACCACTTCGCCGCTGTTCACTTCCAGGTCGATACCCTCGAGCACGCGGGTGGACCCATAGCTTTTGTGCAGCGCCTTGATACTGATCATGCGTTGTTCCTCGTCCCAAGGCGGGCTTCCAGCCGCCGCAACCCATACGACAGTGGCAGGCTCAGCGCCAGGTAGAGCAGGGCCACCAAGGTATAAACCGTCATGTTCTCGAAGGTGGACGATGCGATCAGCTGGCCGGCCCGAGTCATTTCCGCCACGGTGATGGTGGACACCAGCGAGGAATCCTTGAGCATCATCACCAAGGTATTGCCGTAGGGTGGCAGGGCGATCTTGAAGGCCTGTGGCAGCACCACCCGGCGCATGATCATCGCCCCGCGCATGCCGATCGATTCGGCGGCCTCGATCTGCCCTTGCTGCACTGCCTGGATACCGGCGCGGAAGTTCTCGGCCTGGTAAGCCGAGTAGGCGATGCCCAGGCCGATCACACCCGCTTGAAACGCACTCAGCTGTATGCCGAAGTCGGGCAGCACGAAGTAGATGTAAAACAGCTGCACGATGATCGGCAGCCCGCGGATGATGTTGACGAGTGTGTAGCCGGTTCTGGCGATGAGCTTGCTGTTCGACACCATCATCAGGGCAAACACCAGCCCGATGACCGAGCTGAGAATGAACGACAGCGCGGTCACTTTAACCGTGACCACTGCCCCTTCCAGCAACACAGGAAGAAAGTCCAGAGCGTTCTGCAGAAACATAGAAGTACCCGCTTGTCCGGTAGGCGCCTGACGCGCGTAATGGCGTCAGTTGATGTGCCACTTGGCGATGATCGCATCCAGCGTGCCGTCCGCTTTTACCGCATCGATGCCGCGGTTGATCTGTTCCAGCAGCTGTTGGTCGCCTTTGCGCACGATCAGGCACACTTCGCCGTTGAGGCTGGGTTTGTAGCCGTCAACCAGGCGTACTTTTTTCAGCAGCCCTTGAGACGCCTGGTAAGTGAGGATCGGCTTGTCGGCAAAGCCCGCCTTGATTCGCCCCAGGGCCAGGTCGCGCAGCAGGTCGGAGATGGAGTCATACCCCCTGACTTCCTTGTAGATGCCACGGCGCTTGAGCTCGTCGATGAACACCGTGCCGACCTGCGCGCCTACCACTTCACCCTTGAAGTCGTCCATGCTGGTGTACGTGCCGTTGTCATCCTGGTTGACCACCAGCGCCTCGCCGTACTGATACACCGGCTTGGAGTACTGCACCACTTTCTCCCGCTCTGGGGTTTTCAGCATGGCTGCAGAAATGATGTCGATCTTGTTCGCCGTGAGTGAGGGGATCAGTGCCGAGAAGTTGTTCTGCAAGATGGTGACGTCAAACCCGCCTGCCTTGGCGATTGCCTGCGCCGAGTCGATCATCATCCCTTGTATCTGGTTGCTCTTCACATCCAGGAACGTGAAAGGCACGCCGGTGGCGGTGGCACCGACCCGGTAGGTGTCTGCGCTGAAGGCAGTACCGGTGATGAAGCTGGCTGCCAGGGCGGCTGCGCAAGTGAGTGCACGAAGTTGTGAACGCATGGGGTGGACTCCTGATTTCGTGGTTTTTGTCGTTATCGAAAGAGTGAGGCCTTGGACCAGGGCAGTGGCCTTGAGTCGAATATAATTGATTTACAAAAATCGTAAAGAGATTTATAAATATCGCATATCGATATGTATAGGGTGAAAAACCGTGAGTGACATTGAAAATGCCCTGTTCAATCAATCCCTTGAGAAGGGGTTGGCGGTTTTGAAAGCGTTCAATGCGCGGCGCAGAACAATGAATCTGGCTGAAGTTGCCCAGGCAGCCGGCATCAATAAAAGCTCCGCCCAGCGCATGGTCCACACCCTCGAGGCCCTGGGCTACGTGCGCAAGAACGCAATCACCAAGCGTTTCCAGCTAACGCCCGAGGTGATGGAGATTGGTTACAACTACCTGGCGTCGAACACCCTGGTAGACGTGGCCAACCCGTTTTTGGCAGAGCTTGCCCAGGTGACCGGCGAAACCACCAACCTGACCGAGCCGGTGGCAGACGACATGATCTACGTGGCCCGGTTCGTGGGCCCCAAGTTCATCCCCATCCATATGCCCCTTGGGAGCCGTATTCCCATGTACTGCACAGCCTCCGGGCGTGCGTACCTGAGCGCATTGCCGCGCGAGCAGGCCCATGAACACCTGAGCGGCTGCACCTTCGTGCAGCACACGCGCCAGACACGGGTTGGCCTGGACGACATCCTCGAGCGGGTGGACCAGGCGCGCAGGGACGGGTTTTCGACCAACTGCGAGGAATTGTTCCTCGGGGACATGGCCCTGGCGGCGCCCGTGCGCAACAGCGAGGGTTTGCCCGTGGCGGCGGTGCACGTGGTGGCGCCCACCAGCCGGTGGACGGTGGAGGAAGCGGAGCGGCGGCTAGGGCCCGCAGTGCTGGAGTGCGCGCGGGCGATTACAACTTCGATACGGGCGTTGCAGTTGTAGGCTTAGTCGAGGCGCTTCGTTCTGCCGCCTCTGCTACCGTTCACCCCACGTTGAATACATGCCGCAGATACCCCACAAAGTTCTCATCCCGGCACTGCGTTTTCCCCGGGCTGTCCGAGATCTTGGCCACTGGCGCGCCATTGCACGCGGTCATCTTGATCACCATGTTCATCGGCTCCACGCCCGGTATATCGCACGTCAGCTTGGTACCGATGCCAAAGCTCACTTGAATGCGCCCGTGCAGTGCCCGGTACAGTGCCAGGGCCTTGGTGAAGTCCAGCCCGTCGGAGAAGATCAGCGTCTTGCTCATGGGGTCGATACCCAGTTTCTCGTAGTGAGCGATGGCCTTTTCTGCCCAGGCGAGTGGGTCGCCAGAGTCGTGGCGCAAGCCGTCGAAGAGCTTGGCAAAGTACAGGTCGAAGTCGCCAAGGAAGGCGTCCATGGTGATGCAGTCGGTGAGGGCGATGCCCAGCAAGCCGCGGTATTCGCGAACCCAGCATTCCAGCGCCGCCGCCTGGCTGTCCACCAGGCGCGGGCCCAGCTGTTGGTGGGCCATGAACCATTCGTGGGCCATGGTGCCGATGGGGCGCAGTTCGTATTCGCGGGCCAGGTGCACATTGCTGGTGCCGACGAAGCGGCCGGGGAAGTCACGCTTGAGGATGTGCACCACCTCTTCCTGCACCCGGTACGAGAACCGCCGGCGGGTGCCGAAGTCGGCCAGCTGGAAGCCCGCCAGTTCGTCGGCGCTGGCCTCGGCCTTGAGCCAGTCGAGGTTCTGGTACAGCCGCTCGCGCACCTGTTCGATCACCACTTCGCGGTAGCGATAGCGGTTGCGCACTTCGCTGATGATGGCCAGCAGCGGGATTTCGTAGAGGATCACGTGCAGCCACGGGCCGCGAACGCGAATGGCCAGTTGCCCGGCATCGTCCAGGCCAACCTGTACGTAGCGCAGGTTGAAACGGAACAGGCTCAGAAAACGGATGAAGTCGGGTTTGATGAACGGGATTTTTTCCAGATAGGCCAGTTGGTCCTGGGTGACGCTGACCTCGGCCAGTTGCTCCACCTGGTAGCGGATCTCGGCCAGGTACGGGGCCAGGTTCTCGCCGTTGCGGCAACGGAACTCCCACTCCACCTCGGCATTAGGGTAGTTGTGCAGCACCGCCTGCATCATGGTGATCTTGTAGAAGTCGGTGTCCAGCAAATTCTGGATGATGCGTGGGCCGAAAACACTGTCGCTCATGAGCGCTGCTCCTTGATCAAAGCCAATTGGTGGTCGAGGGCGGCTTCATCGCCGCACAGCACCACACCCTCTGCTGCCAGCGCGCCGCAGGTTTCGATGGCACCGGCCTGGGTGAGGGCGCGGCAGGCCGGCAGGTACAGCAGCACCTGGAAGCCCGCCTGGCGCAATTGCCGGGCGGTGGTCTTGACGCAGTAATCCAGGGCCAGGCCGCCGACGATCACTGCACCTACCTGCTGCACCTTGAGGTATTCGATCACACCGGTGGAACGGCGCTCGGCCAGGTCGTGATAACAGGCGCCGTAGGGGTGCAGGTCGGGTTCGACGCCTTTCCACACGTTTTGTGAAATGCACCAAAACCACTTATTTCTTGTCAACGTCACCTGGCTCCCCCTTCAACCCTGAAGCCCCTGATCTGACAGGCCTCCAGCCCTTTAGTGCCTTCAATGGGAAGACCTCAGCCACCTCAGCCTGCTCGGAGAAGACCAATCCAACAGAGCACTTGGCGAGTCCCAGAATCACACCCCCGGTAGGTGCTACGATCTCGAAGATTCCATCCAATGCCTCTCCGAAAGTCCTTCAGTACCAGCCCGCCGAGCGACCTCATTCGCCGCTGACCATGCTACAAAAAAGCCCAGAAAGCCGAATGACACCCTCATCCAACCTGCAAAAAACTAACGCTCTCGGCTGAACAGATCATCGATGCCCATCGCTTCAAGCTGGCTCTGTTCCGCTCGGGGCGAGACGTAACTCTGCTCCTCTTGTTCAAAATAACGCCTCATACGGTAGGGTATGTCATAGGCGTCAACGATTCCGTCGATCAGTGCCTCGGAAGGGGCTACATGCCAACTCGAAAATTTCTCGTCAATCATATTGGTTAGTGTTCGGTTGGCCGCAGACAGATCATCGCCCCTTCCGAACACGTCGCTTTCCTCGAACATCTCATCAAGCAGATCGCTCATGGTTGTGTACGCCAAGTCCGCGAGTGGCTCCGTTGCTTCAGTGAAGTCATAGGCTTCAAGTGATTTGACTAAATTGCCGAGTGCGGTTAGCTCTCTTTCTGGAACGCCAATGTTTATTAGCTCCAAAACGCAGTCGATCAGCGACGATGCCAGAACTACCTCGTCATCTATTGCATCTGCTAGTGTTTCCAAACAGTGCTGGTAACTCCCGCTAATGGGGTGTTTCAAAATAACAGCAGTAGTCTTTGAGGATTGGTCATTTTCTGTCGCATGGTTTTTGGGGCTGTATGGAAGTCCAACAGAGAGGGATCGGCTCGAGGAAGTGCTGAGCGTCTGCGCCCAACGCCTTATCGAACTTGGGGGCGAAGAAGATAGGGAGGGCCGAATTGAAGACATTGGTTATGCACTCTGGCGTTGCAGCCAAAGCCGCACAGTAGTGGCGCGCCTACGTAGAGAGACGGCGGTTCTTACTGACCGATTGATCCGTCGACAAGACCTCTCTGGCTGTTGGGGGGCTGAGCCGAATCAGCTCGGAAGCGTTCGCATCACCGCATACGCTACTGTTGCCTTGCAGCGATTGGGCGATGACCGGTACCACGAAGCTATTGGCAAGGCTGTCGCTTGGCTACTTACACGCATCTTACCGGATAGTCATGGCTTTCCTCGAAATGAGGGCGACGAGGAGCCTGATCTAGTCAGCACTGTCCTGGCGTTGGAGGCTATCCGAAGATCGGATCAGGCAGGGGACGTTCCGCACGTGCTTGAAGCTGGCGAGTCATGGGTGCTGTCACAGCAATCAGTTTTGGGCGACTGGGATGCTGAGCCGTGGACGACCGATTTCACTGTTGGGGTGGTTTTGTCCTACCTGACCAACAAGACTCAGATGCTTGCCCAGGTTGACGGTTTCTTGCTGATGGCTAGGGACTTTTTCAGGAAGGCCGAAGAGCTGCAGTGGGAGGGTGGCGCAAATAACCGCAGGCTCGCCGCCATTGCTACCGTCCACGCTGTCGAGATGTTTCTATATGGATTGTTTGAGCGGCGAGAGGACTTGGCCCTCTCAGCATTTAAGGAGAATGGTACCGAAACGCTTGGCCCTAGGGAGGCGCTGAGAGCATTGCAGGATGCACTCCAGCGTATTGGCGTGATAACCGCCCCCCAGCGTCTGCCGCATCGCGATCAACTCAGCTCTTTGGTTGGTCGCCGAGATGGAATCATTCACCGCGCTCATGAGGCGAGCGCAGCTGAGCTATCTGATGGCATTCGAGATGCTCGAAAATTTATAGATCGATTTTCAAAGAAGCTCCTGAATTTGGATCTTTTACAGTAACCCTAGGAAATCGCAAATTGCTATTTCTAAATCCTAGAATCGGCGTGAAGCGTAGACTCGCTGTTATGAGGAAGCGGATCCGCACTAAGTGTTGACAATCAGACCGGGAGCGTTAGCTAAGAGATTTGATCACGCCACGTAAGATGTACGTGGTGGTTACTAGATTTTCTTCGGAAACAGAAACGAAAAAAGCCCCCGAAAGGGCTCTTTGCCACATCATCGTCATCCAGTCGATGATGTGGTGCTACCGGGGAACATCGCAAAGGTCATACAGCTAACCAGGTTGGAGAGGGAACCCGTCGGTAGACAAATATACTGTATGCGTATACAGCTTTTCAGTCAACAGCTATTTTTGGTGCGTGCTGATTTAATCCATGTCGTTGCGTGTGTCTGGCTAGGAATCAACGGGCAATGTGCTGCGCTCGCGTGATGACTGGCCAGGCCTGCGTGGTTGCCTTTCTGGAAGCGACGCAGAAGGGGTGGCAACGAACTCCGTCCCCCATTTTGGTTCGCCATCGCTCGGAATATGAGTCAACCTGGTGGCCTTCCAAGCGCCTAAGGAGGCAAAGGTGAAAATCCTGCTTGAGCTAGTCAGATACACTCAAACCCAACATGCCAAGGTGCTCGGTGCCTGGGTACTCATTCCCGGATGCCTGGCCATGGCAGGCAAGGGAATGCGGAAGCTTGCGGGGGCCACTCAAGAGCTCATCCTCGGGATGACACTCTGGGAGTCTTTCCCCTATGTTGCTGCGTGCGCCACAGTGTTTGTTGTCACAGGGTGCTTTAAGCAGGTTGCGAGTCAGCTGCGCCGAAAGCACCCAATCATCAAGCTTTAGGTTAATCGAGTTTAAGCCTAAAGCGCGTCTGGGGTTAGCTGGCACTAGCAGCCGTAACCATGCCCCAGGCGCTTCAGTTCTTCCATCACCTTCTGGTGTCCTGGCTGATCGCGCGCGAGCTCCAAGGCAGTCCTTCCGCCAAAAGCAGGACGTGGCTTAGAAAGCCATACGGCAGCTTTTCGTTTGTCACCAAAAACGCTCTCGGCCTCAGCCAGTATGTGGTTCACATAGTCCATGTAGCCCCCACTGTTATCCGCAACTCCAGCCATGCCCATCTCGTACCAGTCGCGATATGGGTTGCTTATCCCCCTCATAGTGCGGCAAGCAGTTCGGTGAGGGCAATAGGTATCCTTGGCCGAGGCGCAGGCTAGACTTTAGGGATGAACGCCGCCTTAACCCCACAAGCTCCATTGCACCGCTAAGCTTGTTTAGGTGAGAGCTCAACGATATTTTATAAGAAAGAACAATAATAAGGGGCAGACCCTGTCGCAGCTCAAGATTTTTTTTGAAATTTCCGATGGTAAGTTTAATATCAAGCACAGCATCGAAAGGCAAGAAAGCGAGGAGCTGTCGAAATTTCAAGCCCTAGGGCTCCTTTATCATATGCTGGATTCAGCTATTCAGCTATTCAGCTATTCAGCTATTCAGCTATTCAGCTAAGTCAGGAATTAGGGCGATCTGCTATTAGCGTTGCGCAGGGGATTTTTGGCGGAGAAGGGTGGGCTAGTGAGGTTGTAGACCGATTGCTAGCCGCTCAGAACAGGGAAGAGCGGATGCGCGCGGCATGGGCGGCAGTGGACAATAAAGCTCGGGAGGTAGCTCTACGCCTGGACTACAACCTCTTCCAAAATTATTGGCCTAATCAAGATTTCTGCAATTCCCGTTGGTAGATCTTCATTGCACTGACTGAAGGTTGCAGGCGGGTAAGAAATAGCCTGAACTCGGGCATTATCCGTAGATCATTTATTTGGCGCTGTTGTTGAGTGTGGTTGAACATTGTGGAGCCTGCAGCAGACACGCCGATCATCTGTCACCTCTTCAGGTAGTACGTGATGCGCTCAGGTACGGACACACTTGAAATTTTGCTCTAGCGCGAAGGCGCTTACATGGTTGGCGGGGAATCACCAGCCGGCAATCGGATGGTCAGAGGTAGCGGCCATTGATTTCCGCAGGCGGATTCAAAGCGCTCAGCGCGAATGCGTTCTACAGAGTCCATGAAGCCAATGCACAACGCCTTGTATTCTTCGTCGCGGAGGAATGAAGAGGATCAGTGGAACGGATGGATGCGCTCGTACCATGCTTCCGCGCACGGGAGATTCATGAGAGATGATTGAGGTTTCGATCGTTCGGGTTTCGACGGCTAGGGGGCAACGAGCTTTCAAGGTCTGGTGAGGATGCTCTCAAGCAAGCGGTACGGTTACCGGACACAAAAAAGCCGCCCTTAAGGCGGCTTTCCTGGAGCAGAAGGCTCAGTAGCTGTTTAGGTGCTTGGCATTTGACTCCAAGACTTCGCCTGCCAAAATTTTGCGTGCGCGACTGGAAAGCTCGCGGCTGATCTCATCGGCAGTTTTCGGGCGTTTCTTCGGGGCCGCTGCAGCGCAGGCTTTGCGAACCAGAGTAACGCGTAGCTCATTTGTCATGATCAACCTCCGGTAGGTGCGTCAGGAATGTCTGTGGTGTGTAGTAAAGCTAACATTTTGCCAAGGTGGTAGCAAACCGGAGCCATAAAGTGGGCAAATTGCTCCGCGCGGTCAGCGTTGAGCAGCATGTGCTCTGCGTTACGACTAACGTTGAGTACACCGATGAGCTCATCGTTATGCAGAATCGGCATGCTTAGAATGGATTTTGCGTGCTCAAGGTTCCGGTAGTACTGCATGATCTTCTGCTCATACCGGCCGTTGAATTCGCGTACCTCGTCGCGTTGGCGGTTGACCCATTCCTTCACTACGGTCGACGTGCTGGAAATGTACTCAGGCTGGCCTGATGCAGCAACGCGAGGAGCTCCAGGAAGGTTGGGATGGTGGTAATCGTCATCGAAAATCAAGTCATCTGTGTAGGGCATGCACACCTGCTCCAATCCGCTTTTCGGAGCGTCGCAACCCATTGAGGCTGCAGTGAGCTCGTCCTCAAGGAAGAGGATGCCCGAGCAGCGCTCCAGAGCTACATCGTAATTCTGATTATGCAAGAAAAAGTGATCGTGCATGAACCATACCTCTTTCGTGAAGCGCGAAGCCCTCCGTGGCCCGGCAGGCATCGGATTGCTCTGGACTTGATCTGCTGTCGTTTCCTCGCCAGCGGCAGACATAGGTTGCGATGCCGCGTCGCTCGCTGAAGGCTCGACTTCATCCGGAGCCTTTTCCTCCATGCCTGGCAATTGCTGTGGTAGCACAAGGATATCCAAGGCGACTTCATCCCTGGAGAACACGCTCATGATATTCGCTTGGTATGCCACATGTTTATTGGTTCCGGAGACCCCATCCCAGAGCCTGGTCAACGCGAGGATGCTGTCGAGCATGGACTGCATGCGTTCAACGATTTTGTCCCGCGTGATGTTGGTTTCTGTCTTGGACAACCTTCGAAGCTGCCCGATGTTGGCCTGAGTTTCCACATACTCATGAATAAATTGGCGTGGTGGAAGATGAGTCAAGCGCCCCTCCATCTCATGATTTTGAAGTCGTAGCCTTTCCTGGAGCACCTGACTTTGGCGGTGTAGCTCAGCTTCCTTCTCGTCTGTGACGGCACTTAAGGCTCGCTCACGTCGATAAACCATCCACAACGCGACGATCGATAAGCCCAAGGCCCATAGAGAGTGCTTGTAACTCACTTCAAAGTTGCGTTCGGAGAGCGCTTCAAGTTGCGTAAGGATTGGTGTACTGCAGACGGAAATGAATGCAGCACTGAATACGCTCGCAAACGCGAGAAAGAATGAGCCCCAGGCGGACGCAAAAAAACGCCGTTTTTTCTGAGGGGGCTCACTCGAGTTGTCGACCAAGGGGGAAGAGGGGGCGTTCGTGGCATCGGTACTCATGATCGAATTCCTTACGGCGTCCTGCTAGATCTGTCCATAACAACGGGCGTTTGCTTAAGCCGCCGAACGAGCATCAGGGCGCTCCTGTAGGGGAGCGCTCCGGAATGCTTAAAGACGTGCGTTGATCCAGTCCCAAACGGCTTTTTCAAGCCACCCTTGATGGGTGCCGGCAGTAATTTGAGTCACAAAAATACGGTCATTAGCATCGATCTTGGCTCTAAGGTCGGTACAGACCTGCTCCGCCGTCGCATTGATGCTGATCCAGCGCACGGACTCCAATCCAGGATCTTTGACATTTTGGTAGCGTTCTAAATGTTGGATGAAAGCGGTTCGCGCCTGAGCATAATTGCTACGCTCTCTGTTCAGGTTCCATGTCACCATAAATACCGCCATCGATCGCTCCTTGGTCAGCTAATGATGGCATGATCGAGGTTAATCGATGGCATTTCAAGTTTCTGTTGCTCCTTCGTTGACCCCGCTCTCGCGCCCGCTTTCGTTGCGATGTGCAGATGAATCCAGCTCATGATTTATAAGCCTTGAACAGCTTGTCCGGCGCAACATAAACCTCCCCCCTGGCTCGCGAGAACGCCACATAAAGCTTGTTTCGCGTCTGCGCCAAAGCCCCATGAAGCTTGCCAATCCAGGTACTGTTTCCAAGCCTTGATGCCCAGGACAACGCAGACGTCCTCGTAGTGATCCTGGCCCTTACTGGCCCCCCAGTTCTGCGAGTAGCAGCCGTATTTGTAGTGCTGCTCCTGGAACAGCTTAACGATGCCGTGATCAGCATGCAGACGGTCTGCAAACTCCTGAGAATCGACCTTGATGATCTGGGTCACCCTGCCTTTGTGGGAGTCAATCTTGATCTGCAGGTGGGCGCTGATGAAATCGCAAACCGTCGTACCACAACGCCAGCTCTTGCTCAGGGTCTCCTTGTCCACCTTGATTTTAGCTTTGGCGAACCGCTTCTCGTATTTCGTGATGTCGTCGTGCAGGGTGCTGTTCACCGAACCATCGCGACTGGTGTCGAAGGTGTGCTGGTAGAAATCACCTACGAACAGCATCTCGGTGTTAGCGGCTGATACCTGAAGCAGCAGGTTAAAGTCATGGCCGGCAAAATCCTGCACTTCGTCAACGTAGACTGAGTCGTAAAAGCGCTCGATCCGCGCCTTGACGCCAGGCAGCAATCCCTCGACCTCGATCAGTTTGGCCAGTCGGTTGTGGTAGAGCCGACCACTCGGATCACGGTACCGCTCTCTATCTGTCAGTGCGTAATTACGCTGTGGTGGCCTCCGGAAATTCAGGCCTCTCGTGTTCATCTCGTTCTGCATGAATGGTCGGAAGCAGAAACCGTGTAGGAACGCAAAGTACGTCATGACGGTGATGTTCGACGGGATGGTGCCAAACTTTTTCATGATGCTGCTGCGCAGATGGCTGTAGTTGTTCTCCGTGTAGGTGATAATCAGGGCGCGCTTCTCAAGGCTGAGTTTGCTGATGAGGTGGGTCGTTTTGCCTGACCCAGCCACCGCAAAGATTACTCGTTTATCCATGCGATCGCATCCTTGATGTACTGAGGGGCCACGAGCGCGGCTGATTTCTTCCTGAGCAACTCAAACGCAGTGTCGGCCTTGTTCTTCAGCATGTACTCCTGGACGGTCAGCTTCTTACGTCCGGCTGCGAACAGCTCATCGCAAGCCGCCTTGTTGTCTTGATACAACCCGATCTCGAAGGTCGAACGTGCGTCATCCACATCAGCGAAGATCTGTGCGCCTTTGTACAGGCTGTCCTTGTAGTTTTCCACGCAGTGTTGCTGGTAATCGCCGTCGTTGTCACGGATCGCCGCGACGCGAATTCCCAACAGCTTTCCGAGTTCCAGGTAGCGTTTGAAACTGGTGCCTCCGATCGAGATGATGTGTACCTGATCCGCTTGTGGAGTGCGGCCATTGGCGTGCTTCTTGTACAGCTCCTCGATCAGGATGAATTCGGCATCACCCTCTACCAGGATGACTTTCTTCGAGAGGGCAAACTCCAAGACGTTGTTGTCTGGTGCCTTCATGAAGAAGCTCGCGGTCGGCTCGGTGAGCGCCTTCAGACGACCAGCCTGTTGATCGCTACCCAAGAGAAGTGCATGCCGGAGGTCGAGTCGAGAACAGATGTGGCTACTGTGAGTGGCGATGAAAAGCTGCGTTCCTGCCGTGGCGGCCAGTTGCTCAACCAGTAGCTTCATCTTGGTGTGGCTGAGGTGATTCTCAGGTTCTTCCAGGAGGAGGGCATGGAGTTCGCCCTTGGCTTCATGCCGGCTCAGTGCGAACTCGGTTTTGATGAAGCACTGCTCACCCTTACCTCGATTCTCGATTGGGATGCCATCCTTGGTTATGACAAGGTCGGTTTCGAGATTGGAGCGGATACTGGTTCTCACACCAAACTGGTAGGCACCCAGGTCGGCATTGAGTGCGGCCAATTCATTGTCGCGAAAAGATTCCTTGCCGCGGCGGTAGCGGTTTTCTAGGCTGTAACGTTCTGGCGGCTCAGCGTTGATGCTGAACACTGTGCGGGTGTACTCCCTCGCTGCGTATTCGCTGTCGATGCGAGAGCTGTCCAAGAGAAGGTGCTTCACTGGGCGGCGATAGCTGACATGGGGGGCACCAGAGAAGGTGTAGAACTTCACACCGTAGTATTCGTATGGGAAACCTTCCGGGTCGTCCTGAAGGAGCTGATGGATCGTTGCACCGAATTCTTCAATCAGCGGAGCAATCTTCATCCCAACGCCGTCAGTCATGGCTCCAGCCAGATTCTGTGTGCCGTAGTAGCCTTGATCATCGCCTTCCTCGAGAAATACCTCCACTACCAGTTCAGGCAATCGGTCGAGCGTACGTGGGCCCTGTTGAAAAGCCTTCACCGCAGATTGCGCCAACAGTGACTCGTACCCGATGCTTTCAACGTGACTACGACTGGCACTGAGCGCGAGATCGAGGCCAAGCAGTACGCTGCTTTTCCCCGTCTCGTTATCACCGATCAGTACGTTCACCCCGGCATCGAACTCAAGTGAGAGAGACTCGAATTTCTTGAAGTTTTGAAGCATCACTTTCTTGATGGCTGGCATTTCAGATCAGTCCCACAGTTGAGTTCAAGGTCGGCTAGCACGCATCGAGTGGTCAGGCTTTTTCGGCCAAGCGATTGGCTTCACTCTTTCGGCGCATTTCCATGATGGGATGGTCATTTGCGATCTGAGCCCCTAGGTGCATCGGACTTGGCAGCTTGAGCTGGCCATCCCACAAGGGCGCGTTTCGGCAGAGCATGGCGACTTGTTCCGCGACGGCGGTTGGTGACACGAAGGTGCCGGAGTCAATGATGGTAATCTCGGTAACGCCGAGTTGCTGCCAAGGATCCGCCAACAAGAAGTCATTGACCTGGTAGCGGGTGTTTTTACGCTGGCCTCCAGCCTTGCTGTAGATCTTCGAGGGCGATACGAAGTAATAGACGGCAGGGCTTCGAAGTGACTGGAAGACGCCGATTTTCTGTCCAATGTACTGTGGTTGGTCAGGGTGCTCGGATTGGTTTCCGGACATCTGAGCGATGTCGTTATCCACCCTGATCCGAACAACGGCTGCATTGGCTGGAACGGGAGGTAAACCGTTGTCTGGGCTGTCCTTGAGCCCCCGGTAGAATGTGCGCAAGTTGCTATCCAAGCAGACGATCAGCGGGGTATCCGCTTCGTCCGTGGCCACCAGCATTGACCACGTCACCAGCTTGTTGATGGCCTCGGGATTAATCAGCGAAGGCGTGGCATGAATCGCGGCCACACCTTCAGTGAAGGCGTACCACTGACCGCGGCTAGGGTCGTTATTAACGAACCAGTAGACCTCGCACTTTTGACTGCCCGCTACCGTCCTGGTGATGATCGGCAGGTAGATCATGTCACCCCTTTCTGTAATGCGATCCAGGCGAACAGACAAAATGGTCGTGCCTGCTGGGATAGTCTTAGCCTTGATGAAAGCGGTAGGGAAGTATCCCGTTAGGCGGATCGCTTCGGTGACAGTGTTAAGCGCCTTGAAGTCCCGTGACTCTTTTTTGGGCTTCGGTTTGGACGGGTCTGGTACATCATGCATGATGAACTGAGTCACGATGCCATGCTCGGCCAGTACCCTGCGGATGTAATGCTTTGGGTCTCTGTCTGAATCGAGTGCTGCAGCGACGGTGCTGGTTTCAACGATCAGGATTGATGTGCTGAGTTTCTTGATCTCGGGGACGACGCTTTTTCTAAGCCACTCATCTAGCTCAATGGTAGAAGCGCTACCCTCCAGCATGGAAGCGGCGCCTTCGACAGCCAGGCGCGTCAGTTGGATTTCTGGCGGGGCGTTCTTTTTGAAGAACGGCATGGTCGTGCCCAAGGTCTCGCTGGCTTTGACCAGTCGCAGCATGATCTCGGAGTGTGCTGCCAATACCGCAGCATACACCTTCACAGGCGTTGAACTCGTCACAACTTTTGCCACGCGAATACTGGAAACGGCCTTACGAGCCAAAAGTGGCTGCGAGCCCCGGAGACTGCGCAGCAGGTGGAAGCACGTTTGGTCGAGGAAGAGGGGGCCCGGGCCAGAGCCGATGGCGGGCATGAGTGGTGGTGTGACGTAGATTGGCTTCACAAGACTGTCGACAGGTATATCGCCTTCAATCAGATCGGGAAGGGGTTGAACACCCATGAAGGCGAGCAGCTTGTTGGTCGGGAAGTCGTAAACAGTCTGCCAACCCGTGTCGGTCTTTTTGCTTCGAATACCTGCTTTCACAATCGATTTGCCAGTATGCACCCAAGCGTGCCGCTTACGCCCGACCGAGTTGGGCATGATCTGGCTGAGCTTCACGCGCAGTTGGATGAAGGGCTCTGTGCAGTCGCGAAGTAGTTTCAGGCTGGGTTCGATGACATGCAGGGCGCTGGCATTACGATCGCCTGAGGGCATTATCGGATCGTTCCAGGCAATCAGCGAACCATCGGAGGCTTGCTGCAAGGGAATGAGTTTTGGTAGGGGATCGGGATTACCGTTCTGGGTCGACTCAAGAGGTGTCGAGCACATTGCTTGGCCAACCAGCCACGGAACAACGTGGTAGGCCAAAGGTGAGACTCCGTCGGGGTTGATCAGGTCGCCTGGAAGCAGGGGGAGGAGTTCTATGACCGCGAGCTTGGTTTCCAGTCCCTCTACCTGCTCGTCCCACATGCGCATCACTTCGAGTGACCAGAGATACAGAATCTGATTGATCGTATCGACGGGCAGAGGCTTGAGCATGAGGATTGCTGAGGCGCCTTTGTCTCTGTAGGGGTACAGGTTGATTTCAACGGGCCCACCCGAGACCGCAGCTAGCATTTCTTTCAGCGCATTCGTGGGCAGTCCAGGGTGATGCTTTTTCCCCAGGTTCTGCAGGACTTGCCAGGCCGCCAGATAGTGTTCGCCGATCTGGGCGCGATAGGCATGCGCGAGTGCTTGCGGGTCGAAACTGAAGAGGCTGGTGCGCAGGTCAAGGTTCTTCATCGAGCTTCCTTAGCTGATCGATCAATGTAGTGCGTGATAGCACTCGCGATGCCGTTGTGGTGCAGGAAAAATTGATTCCAGCTGCCTTCATTTTTTAGTCTTTGGACGGACTCCGAGAGCAGTTTTGCCCACGGCGTCCGGCCATTGGTGAACGCTGCATCTGCGAAATAGCAGGTCACCGGGGTGCCGCCGCGCCGACCACGCCCGATCAATTGCGTGAGGGTCACCAGTATGTTCATCACGGTGTAATGGCGTATGTTGGCGGGCTGCTGGCCAAAAGCTGGCGGAGCGGTGCGAATGTCATTGAGGATTGAGTTCGCAATACCACGTTCTTTGTGCAACACATGCTGGAGGCTGGGCTCGGGACGCATCCGGTGCCAGGTTTCGTAGCTGATGTGCGCAAGGTTGTTTTCGGGGCTATCAGAGGCCGGTAATGGGCGCACGCAGATCACCACGCCACCGATCGCTGAGAGGCCATCTTTGTTTACGATATTGTGGCCCCGAGCCATGGGGTGGAGGGCGCTGACCAGAATCGTTTTGTCCCGGTGCGCACCCTCAATGAACTGCGCTAGATCGTCGTACACCAGCGTGTGTTCAGCGTTTAGCAATGTGGGCTTGTACTCGCTAGCTCGACCTCGCACCCAGCCAACGGTTGGGCTTGGAGATAAGCCAGCAAGCGTGATTGCCAGTAGCTCAGCATCGGCGTCGCTGCTGGCGACCAGGAGCAATCGAGCACGATCCGCGGTGACCGGATCCTTGGCCAATGCTTTCAGCCGCTTTTCAATCCAAGGCCATAGCTCCGCGGCAAGTTGCTTGATCCGATCCTTTCGCTCGAAGAAAGGTGCACCTGAAACCGTCGTGGTGAGTCCTACATTCTCGAATGCAACCTGGCCAGCTGCGTCGGGCACATCAATGAAGTCCTTGGCCTTGAGGTCGTATGCACTGGCACCAGGGAAGTAAGCAGTGGCCGAGAAACCCATGAACATGCGCCTGACGCCGGCATACCCAAGCGACGCGAGCTCGGGAAGAGCCAGAAGGGTGCCGTGGGGATCACCTCGCATTGCCACGACGTTCAGTGATGATGTCGCCTCGCTGGCCGGCTTGCGTTTGAATCCAAAGACGGTGCGATGCAGTGGGCCGATGGGACTGAACGAGAGTGGCTCGCGACCCTTCAGATTTCTGTAGACCTCTTGGGCATAAGGGACTTCAGCATTGGCAAAGCTGGGCAGTTCGATCTGCAGATTCCGTAAGGCGACTTCAAGGTTGTCCAGGATGCCGCGCAGAATCAGTGCTGCTTTAAGGCGCTGCAGGTCTTTCGAGTTCAGTTTTGCCTTCAGGTGGCCGCTACCGGCGAGCGTTGTGAGCAATCGCCCCAGCTCCATCGCCTGATTCTCCGGCCTGCTGGCCATCTCATTCGTTTGCCAGTAGATCAGGTTTTCTCGCAAGCTACGCAGGTGTTCCGGAACGCTGGCATTGCCGCTGCTGTAGAGCGCCTTAAGTGTTTCGAAGTCAATCTCCAGCTTGGTCATGATGTAGCCGTCTTCTGCTTCTGCCCAGGTTGTCTCCTTCTTGGGCCAGTCGAAGTACTTGCGTTGTTGAAGGTTCATCAACTGATCGACGTTGGTACAGCAGAAGCCGAGGGCTAGGGACAAGCGAATTCGGCTGCTTTCTTCGATGCCTGGAATATTCAGTCGGCTGAAAATCGCAGTGAAGAGCTGAACGAGCGGGCTTGCCTCGCCCGTGTTACCCAACTGGAGGCTGAAGGCGCTTGTGTCGATCGCGGTTTTGAGCAGCCCGTCGATCTCATCGATCAAGAACACAGGCGAGATACGTAGCAAAAGCTCGATGAAGCTACGAGGGCCCGGGAACTGTTCTGAATCATTGAGCGGTATGCGCGATGTGCCGGACAGCAAGGCATGGTGATTGATGACGATCACGTCAGCATCCAGCGCTTGCGACAGCATCTTTGTTCGACCGCAAGAGAAGAGGAAAGGGCAATGACTTAAGCGCTTTGTCTCTTCCTTCGCATTGCCTTTGGAGGACACGACGTGAAGCTTGAAGCAAGGCTCCGAACCTGCCGGCATAGCTTCCAGCTCGCTCGAGTAGGCGTTTAGCAAGCAAGCGTAATCGTAGGGGTGATCCTCATTGCGCTGCTTGAAATGCACGCCCGCGCGCTCATGGGTTCGAGAAAGTGAATGTAACGGCGCAACCCTCAGATTTGACGCTACGACTGATGCTGCCAGTCGCATGATCCTCACGGTATTGTCCAGCTCCACATAGCCAGGCACTGCGATAACGACTTTGCGGCCGCGGCTAGCTGCGTCGAGTGCCATCAATGACATGACCACCGTCTTGCCAGTACCGGTGGCGGCATTCACACGATAGAAGTTGCCCGAGTTTGCCGATCGCTGGCTGCTGTTGCCCCAAATGTTGTTAAGGGACGCGCAGTGTTGCGTATGGGGTGTATCGGCGGCATCGAGTCGCTCGGCGAGCGAGCGGAGATTTTCGTAGTCCCAACTAATGTCAGGGATCGCTGGCGTATCGGAAATCTCTAGACATTGACCAGAGGAAGGTAATCGCTTCCTCTCGCTCGCCGGGATGCTGAAGATACGGGTGCGTTCCGCGGTGATGTACTTGAAGACCAGGTTGCCTGATTCAGGCAGCTTTGCGATGGCTGGGGGCTGATGCCAACGCTTCAACGCATCCAGGCTTTCCTGGATAACTTGGTCGACGTCCAAAATCACTTTGATGCGGTAGTGATCACCCTCGGCCAGCTTAGGGCGCAAGGTTTCCGGTTCACTCAGTTCAAAAGGGCATAGCTCGTCTGCAAGAACGATCGCTGCAACCTCGACGAACCGCGCCGGCTGCGCGAGCGATGAGGGTCTGAGCCGGAGCCCCATCGCGATCGTGATCTGCTGTGCATCAGTGAGGCTGTCCCACGTGCTCCATTTGTGGGTGCGGCCTGCAATGAGCGCTGCTGCATCTGCCAAACAAGGCGTGCCTTCAGTGTGGCGTGCCGCCAGAGCCATGAACAGCGTGGTTGCGACGTCAGAAAGGGTTCGCACGAGTGGTCAGCTCCTTGATGCATTCGCTTTGGGTGAATATCTGGGAGCCCTGGCATTCGCTTCTGAGCCATGGGATATGCGCCTGCTGGTAATCTGGAATGACGAACCAGCGCATGGTTGATGGCCGCATTGATTCCAGGTAGGCCCCCAGTGCGCGCGGCGATACCCAGACTTTCGCATCGATATCGAGCGTCATGCCGCCGTATTTGATTCGCAGATCTGAGCGGTCAACGTTAGGCCATAAGGTGACATCGAGCCCATGCTTGGTGAGCTTCTCGGCCAGTTGAAGCTCCAGCAGTCCGGGCAGCAATGTGTACTTCCAAAGTGCGCTCTTAAGCATGTGGCGCTTGCCAGCGGTTTCGCCTTCCAGCTCTTGGTCGGTGACCACATTGACCAGTCGTCCATGCATCCACCGGTACAAGCTGCTTTTTTCTCTGCACCATGCAGAGTCGCACTGAACCTCTCGTCTCTGTGGGTTCAGGGGCCATCGACATTCTGGGCATTGATAGAGCTTTCCGTTGTGAGCGAGATGCTCCGGGATAGGCTCATAAAACTCATCGAGATCCCTGCCAAGTGGAATGAAAACGCTCGCCGCTCGGACAGGGTCGATCACGGCGTTCTCGATCAGGAACCGCCTGAAACGCCTGTAGATTTCATCCCCTTTGGAAATCACCTGGCACAGGTCACGTACCTCTCGGACGATCGACTGAATTTCTTCCCAGAGCTGATGAACGTCCAGTTCGAGGAGCATCTCGTTGCAGATCTGAGTGGAAAGACCTGAGGCGAGGAGGGGGCCGGTGTAATCAAGCCGTACGGATTCTGGCAGCCACGACTCTAAAGGAAGGGACAGCTGACGCTCCAGCTGCAGCGCTGAACTGACGGGGTCGGTGGGAGAGAGCCGCCATAGATGTGCCTGAGCTTCTCGGAGTAACGCTAGAGCGGCGCCTCGATCTGACTCACACAAGGACGCTGCCTTTGACAGCAGTCTCAGAAGGTACTCTGATCGTTGGGTATCCACGTGTACGCTCCCTGCGCCTGATGCCGTTCAGAACCAGAAGGCCAGGCTGTTGTGCAATCGAGCGAAGCCTGGCATTGGCAAACACCAAATGAACGAGGATGAGCTCTGCACGTGGCAGGTTTACGACATCCCGGGCCTTGGCTTGCTTAAGCCGATGATCAATCAATTGATTTTAGATTGCCACTACTCAATCTGTGACGTTTTGTGTGGGATTGGGGAGCTTGCGCAGATCCAACTCAGTTAGATGGCTGTCGTTGTGATGATCTATTCGAGGGGGTGGTGCTTTAGAGCTATATGTGGAGTGAAGTAGGAGCACTTGCCAACAGCCCGACGTGGTCAAGCGGGGAGAGCTTGCACATCGGGCTGCGGAACAAATACCAGATGGGGCGGGCGCAGAGCTGCTAGACGATGCGCTTTACTTACTGGTGAAGGCTGCGAACCGCTTATTGAAGCCGGCCACACGGCCTTCGGTCTTCGCTTTGCGTTCTTGGCCGGTGTAGACCGGGTGCGAGGCGCTGGAAACGTCGAGGGTCACATAGGGATAGGTTTTCCCGTCGGTGTGCTCGTAGGTTTTCTCCGTGTCAATGGTGGAACCAATCAGCCAGAACGCATTGGCAGATACGTCGTGAAAAAGGACGGGGCGGTAGTCGGGATGAATGCCGGGCTTCATAATGGATCCTGCGTAATGATATAAAATAACATTGCAGATAATGACTTTCATTTCGCAGCTTGTCTAGGTCTGGGTCAGGCGTTGATGTTGATCACTGAGGACTTTTTCACCCACAGAATCACGCTAACAGGGCCCTCAGTACCCTTATTCCTTCTAGCCGCGCAGCGTCGCTACTGGCGGTAAGCAGCATGCAGGCTGGCTTGAGGTGCTGAAACCTTATCTTTCTGAGGTGAGTCGTCGCGTGGGCACCATATATCGTTTTGCTAATCCCTGGCGGTTTCCCTAGCAACCTATTGTTCCGTATCGGTTTTCTCTTCCGTTCTGGGCGTGATGTTTCATCTAAGAAAAAATCCAGGATGCACTGAGAATCGGTAAGTGGTACGTTATAACGTATCAATAAAATCCGAGGATGCCTTCTGACTATGCAAAAAACCTCGTTTAACTCGCTGCTAGCCATGCCGGCGTGGCACCGGCTGGTAGGGGTGGCTGCAGCCTTGGTTCCACTGTGGCTTGCGATAAGCTGGGCGGTGGCTTTGCCATGAATAGTGCAGCGATTCGCGTCGATAAGCTCTCGGTTTCGTACGGAGCTGCACCTGCTATTCGCGAGGTCACTGGGGTGTTTGAGCCCGGTAGCCTGACTGCGATTGCGGGCCCGAATGGAGCTGGTAAGTCAACGCTATTGAAGGCACTGATGGGCGAGATTGCTACCACAGGCTCCGTTGATCTCGGTGTTGTGCAGGCGCCTGACATTGGCTATCTACCCCAGGCATCTGCAATCGATCGAAGCTTCCCAATCACGGTCGCAGATGCGGTCTGTTTGGGTGCCTGGAAACACATCGGCGTGTTCGGCGGGCTCTCAATGAAGGGCACCGCTGTCATGCGTCAGGCACTCCAGGACGTCGGACTGGCTGGTATGGAAAGCCGGCCAATCAGTGATCTATCAGTAGGGCAGTTTCAGCGCGTTTTGTTTGCTCGATTACTGGTTCAGGATGCGCGCGTTATCGTGCTTGATGAGCCGTTCACTGCGGTCGATTCGCGCACCATTCATGACCTGACGCAGCTAATTCTAAGATGGAAGCAGGATGGCAGAACCGTCATAGCGGTATTGCATGACTTTGATCAGATCAGATCGACCTTCCCACAAACGCTACTGCTATCCCACAGGGTTGTCGCGTGGGGGAGCACTGAGGATGTGCTCACAGAAAGCAACTTGAGCAAGGCTCGAGCCCTGGCCGAATGCTGGGATGTTTCCACTGATCAAGAGCGGCGGGTGGCATGACGGTTATCTCTTTGCTCATATCGCCATTCACTGAATACGGCTTTATGCGACGCGCGTTAGTAGCAACCCTCGCTATCGGTTTGAGCTCGGGCCCTGTGGGCGTCTTGTTAATGCTCAGGCGTATGAGTCTCGTAGGGGATGCCATGAGCCACGCCGTGCTACCTGGCGCTGCAATTGGCTTCATGATTGCTGGCGGACTTTCGCTACCGGCAATGGGGCTGGGCGGCTTGATAGCAGGGTTGAGCGTCGCTCTGCTCTCGGGACTGGTAAGCCGGATTACCTCTCTTCGAGAGGATGCAAGCTTTGCCAGTTTCTACCTCACATCCTTGGCCCTGGGCGTCATGATTGTGTCCTTGCGTGGGTCGAATATTGATCTGCTACATGTCTTGTTTGGCACTATTTTGGCCATTGATAGTCAGGCGCTGTTTCTAGTGGGAGGGATTACATCATTTACCTTGCTTGTGCTCGCTCTCGTATACAGACCACTGATTGTAGAGTGCATTGATCCTGGATTTTTGCGAGCTGTTGGAGGGCGAGGTGCCCTGTATCACTTCATCTTCCTGCTTCTCGTAGTACTCAATTTGGTTGCTGGCTTTCAGACCCTGGGTACATTGATGGCGGTTGGGATGATGATGCTTCCGGCTGCCACAGCTCAACTGTTGTCTAAACGCTTGCCGTCAATGTTGATGATCGCGGCGGCGAGCGCGGCCATTTCCGGGTACGTGGGGTTACTGGTTTCTTACTATTTGAGCGTTGCATCAGGGCCTACCATCATTTTAGTGAATAGCCTGATCTACGTGCTGGCACTCCTATTCGGCCCTCATGGTTTCATGTGGCGAATTGTCCGCCCTATTTCGCGTACCCGGTAATAATAAGGAGACAAAATGCGATTTTCCCGGTCTTTGTTGGCGTTGATCAGCTCTATTGGGCTGCTGGCTGTCACGTTACCAGCCACCGCCAAAACACTGAACGTTGTTGCCAGTTTCACCGTATTGGCCGATGTCGTGAAGAATGTGGGGGGCGATGGTGTGAATGTCACAAGCCTGGTGCCGCCCAATGGGGATCCTCATGATTTCGAGCCATCCCCGAGGGATGCTAGGGCTCTCAAAGAGGCTGATGTCACTTTCCTCAGTGGCTTAGGTTTGGAGAGCTGGTTCGAGAGACTGGCTCGCGCATCAGGTAGCCAGAAGAGCCCGGTAGTAGTTTCGGATGGGATTGAAACTCACACATTTGTTGAGGATGAGAAAACGATCACTGATCCACATGTCTGGAACAGTGCTTCGAACGTAAAGGTATGGGTAGCTCGCATTGAGTCCGAGCTGAGTAAAGCTGACCCGTCACAGGCAGAGGTGTTTCATGCCAATGCGCAGCGCTACGTGGGGAAGCTCAATGCTCTGAATCAGCGTATCAGCATGCACCTTGCTGAGGTTCCTTTGGATCAGCGTAAGGTACTCACCAGTCATGATGCCTTCGGATACTATGCCAAAGAGTATGGTGTGACGTTCTTGTCCCCACTCGGCTTGTCGACAGAAACTGAAGCTTCTGCAGCAGACGTAGCACAGCTCATCGATCAGATCAAAAGTGAAGATGTCAAGGTTTACTTCATCGAAAATTCGAATGACTCCCGGCTAGTTAAGCAGATTGCCAGCGCAACGGGCGCTGTTGCCGGCGGAGAGCTCTACCCTGAGTCGCTTTCTGATGAGAAAGGGCCGGTACCTACTTATCTGAAAATGATGGAGTACAACACGCAGCAAATGGTGAAAGCTTTCAAAAAGTGAGTAGCAGCTGATTAGCGTCCACTTAGGTGAGCGGTATGCGAAGCGTCGCTCAGCTAAGGGGCTTCTAGGCATGGAGGGGGATAGCCCCCGACTGTTTAGTGGGGAGGCGTGTCGTTTTCCTTCACTTGCTGCAGAGGTTGAAGTCACTCAAACGGGCAATGGATTTGCCTCTGCGCTTGGTAAGCCGATCTGGGTCATCCGCAAATGCGGGTGGCCTGGAGGGGAAGGTAGCGTGCCTATGGCAATGTATGAATGAATCTGGATCTGCTTTGATTACTTGTAGCTCTGCGCCAATGAGCGGAAATCAAGAGCCATCGGATGATGATTCATGAATTTTGTAAAATATTGTTACATTATTTAGGGCGCTAAAATATAGCATCGCATGCCTCTTGAAAGATCGTCTCGGTAGAAATAAGATCGACTTGCAGCATCTAATTTTGACTTTATTACTGAGGTGAATCTTATGGCGCTAAAACCAGGCCCAAAGCCTATTGCCAAATCAACCGGTGAAGTGGACAAGCGTCGCCGTGACAATAAAGATACGCCAGGTAACAATCCTGACTTGAAGCCTAGCAAGTCTTCAAAGAAATAGGTTTTCGCTGGCAGAAGCTACTGCAATGGTAGCTTTTGTCGAAGCATTCAGCTTTATAAACTCTGCATTCGACCGAGTTACCTTTTCGCAAAAAATCTAAGTGAGTGCATTTTTCGGCTGCTGTCTGTCCCCACCGGAAGTTTAGGTCGAAAGCTTTCAGGTGTTGCCGTCCGCTTTCGCACTCGAAGCTCATCAACGCTGCACATAGCCTTGTTTGGCACCGTGTGAACCAATCGCTTGAAGACGCTCTTTCTACTGTACGAGCTAGGCCGAGGACGCGTTACCGCCATTTGTCCCTTAGAAATGCGGGACATCAATCTTCGAGTGAATGCCACAGCCGGCCAACAGTTGATTTGGGCATGCCCAGTCTCAAGCTCACGGATTTCTGTGTCTCACCTGCAGCTTTTGCCTGGCGAATAGCCTCTAGCTTGTCAGGGTCAATTTGACGACCTGGTTTCACCCGAGTGACTCTCCCCTGATCAAAGTGCTTTGTGAGACCCTCCCTTGGGCACAGAGCGTCAAGCTTCTTGAACTCAGTGCGCAGGTGGTCAAGCATTTGATCATCAGTCAGCCCATTAGTGAGCGCAGACGCAAGCACCAGTAGTGCGGCAGGATCGATTTCGAGCCTTAGCGCTACGGCCTCTAGCTTGTCGAGGGTAATGCTGGAACGCGCGTTCTCAATATTGTGCAAATGGCGCGCCTCTACGCTGCCGGACATCTGCTCTTGTGTGAACGCTTTAGCGTGTCTGATCCCGCGAACCAGGGCTGCCAGCGCCGGCATCAACGCCATTGTTCTTACCTCGCAAATGCGAGGATGAAGCCACGTTGATCGGTCTCACACTATGCAATATAGTGCCTCTATCGGGATGTCGATTTGATATCGCGACACAGCCAGAGCAGACCTGAATGCCCATCGCCCGCTGGAGAGTGAGGGTGGGTTTGCTGAAACCACTGGACGTTTTATGAAGGTGAATCGCAGTCCGCACGGACAGATCAGCTCGAAGCCAATGGCTTTCGAGCACGAAAGGAGAGGTAATTATGTCGGACGCGAGTGTCATGAAAGGCGTGCTTGAGGTCGTCGGCCCTCACAACAATCTACCCGAGGGTAGTGAGTTCACATACCTGCGCTTCAAAGAGCCGGGTGGCGCCGTGCGCATGATGAAAAAAGTAGGGGTAGGGCATTACATCGCGTCCTACCTCAAGCCGGGGCTTGCCGGTGAATTTCACTTTGTGAAGCTTGGCCGACTGGGGTTCATTCTGTACGCCATCAAAACCGAGGCTGGGGAGAAGCTGTACGAGGCCGATGGGTTCAACAGTTGGATCAGGAAGATGCGGATCAGCGGCGGCGTGCTCGCTCTCCTGTTCGTTCCACTTAGCCTGGTGGGTCTGTTGTTCGGGGGGTACTTCGGGATCGTTGTGCCAATCGTGTTCGTGTACGTGATGTGGAAACTGATTGTCGGGTTTCCCAAGGTTCTTAAAGACAGCTATCTACGAGGGCAGCTCGCTGCAAGCGGCTTCATTGTGTAACCCAAGAGTGCTCAACTATTCCGTGAAGGTCAGGATCATCACACGATTTTCACATCAGCTGGGGTAAGGTCACAGAGCTCCTAGCAGATTCCATCCGGCCCGCTCTCCCCATCGCGGGCCTTTTTTTGCCTTGAGAAACGGGCCGCTGATGAAACCTGCCGGCAAGATCCAGGCAAGCAATCAATCCGCATCAGGCGTTCGCCGCCAGAGGTCATGAACCGTTGAGGTGCTCATGCCCAATCTTTTCGCTGTTTGCGTTTGTGTCAGGCCTTCGGCTTTGCACGCCAGAACGTTCTTGAGTTTGGTTTCATCAAACCGCTTGCCGGCAGGCCGCTTTATCAACTTGCCAGCCACAATCTGAGCCTGCAAAAGGTCAGTAATGCCATGCCGGTGGAGCTCGAGGATTTCCTGCTGGGCTCGCTCAAGCATCGCCGACGGTGGCTCGTTGGCTTCTACGCCTTGCGTGAGTGCCATGAGGGCTGTCGGGCTGACGCCCAGCGCGGCGCTGAGAGCATGAAGCTTATCCAGGGTAGGGGTGGCTGCGCCTTTTTCCAGCGTGCTGAGATAGTCAGCACTCACGGCATCCGCCAATTCTTCCTGCTTCAACCCTTTGGCCGCTCGAAGCGCTCGTAAAACGGCTGCCAGTGCCAGCTTAAGACTCATGCGTTATCAGCGCCCAAAGCCAAGCATGTAGCCATGTTGAGTATTCCGGTTCTACACTGTATAGTCTTGCCATTCGGAATATGGGCTGCGTGGTGACTCTTTGCGAGCCGGGTCATTAGTCGGATGCTCAAGCGCTATCAGCGCCCGCCTGGGATGCAGATCAATTTAGATGTAAATCGAGCGCGTGTGGGGATTTGCTCGATCGGGCGGCTACAGGAGAGTGGAGTTGAGGCTGCCGCTTTAAAAGTGAGGACTTCAATTGTGCTCAAAATCGTTGAGCCAGCGCACAGGAACGGACGATGAAGCTACGTGTTTTCTCTGACTTACACCTTGAGTTCGCGCCTTTCACCCCGCCGCCATGCGACGCTGATATCGTCCTCTTAGCTGGCGATATTGCCAAGGCGCGGGGTGTCCAGTGGGCCGATGAGTCTTTCGACTGCCCAGTGCTCTACGTTGCGGGCAACCACGAGTTCTACGGCGGCCACGTGGAAAATACGCTCAAAAAAATGAAGGCGATCCAGACCCAATATGTCCATGTGCTTGAGAACGAAAGTTTCGTGTTGAACGACACGCGGTTCTTGGGAACAACAGCTTGGACTGACTTTTCAAGCACGGGTGACGTGACCGCGGCTAAGCGCATGGCGCTTGAGTGGATGAATGACTTCAGCGTGATCCGCACGGGCGAAAGCTATCGTCGCCTGACCCCGGGCGATCTTGTACTGCGCAACCTCGTTGCGCGCGAGTGGCTTGAGCAGGAGTTGAAAAAGCCGTTTCCAGGTAAAACAGTGGTCATTACTCATCACTGTCCTGTCAGCAAGGTCGCTGGTGACAAGCTTGATAGCCATCTGACGGCGGCATACACCAACGAATGGGCTGATCTAGTAGACATGGCAGACCTTTGGGTCTTCGGTCATACGCATCGCCGGATCGATACGGTTGTGGGCATGTGCCGAGTCGTCTCGAATCCAAGGGGTTACCCCGGCGAAGCGTGCGGATTCGATCCGTCTTTGGTGATCGAGATCTGATGGCCGACGAGGGTGGATGTGCGTGTGCTCCGGGGTACGCGTATTACATGATCAAGACCTTCGGTGCCTCACTGAATGCCTGTGAGCTCTACCGACTTCCCAAGGTTGTCCAGAGAGCGAAGGAGGCGACTCCGTCAGAAGACATTGTCGGTTTTCTTTCCTGTGCGCTAGAACAACCTCCGCGAATGACCGGCCTCATCTTCTGCGATCACAGGCATACCTTTCCAGAAGGCTTTCCCATGCGTACCCCCTAATCGTAAACCGCTTCCACCGGAGGGGTTATCTGGTAGTAGAGGCCGAAACCGGTGGACTGTTTGTCGTAGCGCACTGGTACCACGAGAACGGAGAGCTTGGCCCGTTTTACTCATTGCAATAGCAGTTGAACGCTCGGAGGTTGCACATGTGGATGCCTTGGCGACGATCGCGTTTGAGCGACTCGGAGCAGATGATCACAGACTCAATCAAGGCGCTTAAAACCCTGGAGGTTCACGAGGGGAGGGTGTCGATCAATCCGTCAGAGGTACTTGGCCAGCCGGGTTATCTTGAAGCTCGAAGGCACGCCGCGGTGTTCGTAACGCGTCATCAGAATCATCAGCGGTTCGATACCTGGGGGGATGTAGACACAGTCGGCATGGAGGCGTACATGGATTACATTCGGAATGGCCTTCTTCAGATGCGAGCTGAGGGGATACCTCCAAGGCAAGCACTGCTGCGCGTCGCGGATGCATTCGGATCGTGGGTCTATTCCTGTGAACGATCAATCAAACCGTGACATTTTCAAGCCAGCGCTAAGCTGCGCCGTAACGACATTTCAGTGGGGCAAGCAAGTGGACGAACATCTCATCTCCGATATTTTGTATGGGCCAGCGCAAAGCCTGAGTGGGTCAGGCCTCAATGATGAGGGTCTCGCGCGCGTTGCTGGAGAGGACTATGCCGGGCAGGAGGTATGCGTCGTCAGGCATTGGCTCTTGCTTGATGTCCTGTTGCCCGAAGGTGAGCAGTCGCAGTTAGAGCGTGAGGGATTGCAAGCAACGGTTCTGTATGCCAACAGTATCGTGCATGACAGTCGCACACACATGAGGGGCGGAAAGGACATCATCTCGGGTTACGAGTCAGAGTCCTACGGTTGGCTCTTTCGAGCTGATGACACCACTTTCATCTTGGCCGGCCCTGGAGGTCGGAAATGCGTCAGCCTGCCAGCCATCACTGCTCTGCGTGACCATCTAGGCCGAGGCAGTTACTGAATGTGGCCTCACCACGCTGGAGGCAACAGCCACTGAAGGATCCTGATGGGTTTCATTGACGCATAGGCTAGCGACGATGAGCGATCCTGGTTCTCCTATGGCGATAGCTCCTGAAATCGCTCGCAACGAGCTCGCTTAAGCCGAGTGCCAACTCCTTACCGACTCTTTCTCCTGGCTGACCTAGCGGTATCCATGAGCGACCGCCAACACGCGACCATTGCACTTTTCGACAAGCATGTAGAGGTGATGAGTTGCAGGTATATTGATGGCCTAATGCCCTGTCGGGCTGCCAGTCAGTGTACGTGTGATGAGGGGCGGCATCCGGATGCAAGCGGTTGATCAGGAGGTTTGGCGTATTGCTAATGAGATGGAGTGCCTGGCGCCGGTACTCAGTACCTGGCTAGACAGCTATGTCCGCAAGTCGGGCATGGATGACTTGGTGAGAATAACGCCGGACTGTGTCGGAGAGCGGGCCTATGCGGCGCTGCGTGAGGCGCTGCTGGAGAAGTCGAGGAGGCACGTTTGGTACCACGACCATGGATGGCACATGGAACTGCGTAGGAGGTTGTTGGACTTCCTCCAGCGAAGATTACAGCGTCAGATCCTGGCAATCGGTCGGGGGTCAGAAGCGCTCGCTGAAGATCTGTTAGCTCATGATATAGGTGCCTGAGGCTTGGCGGATGTCTGTGGGCCGCCTTGAGTATCTTGCAGCGCTCCATCGACAAGTACTTCCTCATGGGAATGATGCTTGAGATCCGGATCGGCCCACGCCCAAAACACATCGCGCGATGTCACATCCTTGCCTCCTGACAAATTCCCTTTCAAGACGCGTAGACCGCTTCATCTAGCTCGCCGCCTTGGGGTAGTTTCTGAGAATGTCAGAGTAGGCGCACCTCTGTGTTGAAAGTCCTAGCGCTCCCGAGCTAGTGGAGGGAGTGCTAAGGCTCAACCTCCTCGACTCGGCCACCGCACGCCTCGAATTTCTCGCGATAACCAGAGCGGCAGTAATTATCTACCTTGGTGAGGCTTGGTGTAGGCGGGCAAGCATTTGGTGTGTTGGAGGTATTGAAGTGCTCGCACTGCTGAGTGGAGCGTGCCTGTGTTTCATGAAGCGAGTCGAAATTGTCTTGCAGTTTTTTGACATCGGCTTCGCACGCACTGACCTTTGCGTCTAGCTTCTTCAAGCAATCCAGGCCTTCGGGAGTGTCTGGGTTGATGTAGCGGTACTGCGTGCAGGCAGCGAGTAGCAACGACAACGACAATGACAGGGTGGCTAATCTAAGCAAATGCTGGCTCCATCAACGTTTACTGTGACCCATGCGACTTCGCTGGATGAGGTCGGTTCAGCAGCGGCACAGATCCTATGTGCTCTATACGGGCGGCCACCGTACTCTGGCAAACTGTCGATCTATCAATCGCGGTCTTTGGAGGAAATTCATGCTGACAGCTTCGGAGCTGCTGATACTGGCGCAGGAGGCACCTCAGAATCTGAGGCGCTGGTCGAGCTTCGTGGCGCAGATTGAATTCGTCTGGCAAAACCCCACTCTGGTAAAAAATGGTGGAAGGTGGCAGGCCCTCTGGTTTGAGATGGAGATCGTCAATGGCCTTGCATTGGCCGAGTGGGAGGAGGAAGGATACCCTAAGCATTGGTCGCACCGTTGGCGTGAAGGGTATGAACAGGATGCGCGAGAGTTGGTTTCGGAACTGCTGCTTCTTATCTGCCCTGAGCCTTCGGCGTAATCCGGTGCAATCAACGGATGTTGAAATCCATCGGCGCGGCAGCCAGCCTGATCGCATCAATGCGGTTCATTGAGCGACAGCTCGAACAAATTCCGAGCAGTAACCAAGATCATAGGTCGGCCATTTCACCGTGACCTGCGTTACGTTTCCGTGAATGAGCACATCCAAAGAGTCGCCGGCACCTGGCTGCGACTTGGTGTTGGAAAGGGCGCTCATACACGGCTTTTAGAAAGCCATCACCAGAGAGTCGCTAGTGCGTAAGAAGGTAACCATCGTTGAAATAGCAGCCGCTGCAGGCGTAAGCGTGAGCACGGCTGGTCGCGTGTTGAATGGCGCGTCCGGCGTGTCGCTGCAGAGACGGCGAAAGGTGCTTGAGGCCGTTCGTGAGCTGGGGGCAAGCCGGCTTCCTGTGCTGCCGGAAGGGCATAGTCTCAAGGTCTTGGTGATCCGCATGGGGCTGGACGATGATCCGTACTTCAAGCGTATGGACATGGCGTTGGATCAAGCTGCAGAGTCGCTTCCCAGCCAGATTGAGCTGGTGCGCCTGACAAACCTCTCGCCATTTGAGCTAAGCGAGCGGCTTAGAAATTTAGATTTTCGTCCGCACGGCGCAATCGTCCTTGCCTTCGACACCCTGGAAGTACGCTACGCCCTTGAACGACTGGGTCGTCAAAAAATTCCTATCGTTACCTTAACCACGGACATCAGGCTCAAGACACCGAGAAGCTTCGTCGGCATTGATAACGAGGCGGCGGGGCGGACGGCTGCTTTGATGATCAGCCGCTTTGTGCACAATCGTGGGAGGGTTCTCATGATTACAGGCTCGCAGGATTATGAGGTTCACCGGCAAAGAACCAAGGGGTTTGAGGACGCCCTGGCGGAGTATGCACCTCACTTGCAGCTTGTGGGGCCGATCGATGTTGCAGACATGAATGATCGAGCTCTTACGGCCACGCGCCAGGCGTTTTCTCGCCAAGTGGCTACTGTGGCTATTTACAACAGCGGCGGTGCGAATGAGGGCATCCGACAGGCCTTGGAGACGATCGATAGGGTGAGCAATCCTATCTGGATTACGCATGAAGCGAGCCCGCGGCATGTGAAGCTGCTTCGCAGCGGACAAGTTGCGCTGTTGATCGATCAGGATCCTTCTGCCCAAGCGCTAACTGGTCTCCAGCTGATACTGCATGCACACGGTGAGATTGCCGCGGCCCCTCGAGCTCGAGTGCCGTTTCGACTTGTTAGCGCAGAAAACTGGAGCGATCTTCCCTTGGTCGACTAAGAAACTAGGTTTTTCCCAGTGAACCCAGCGCGCTTGCCCTAGCATCTTTTAGCTGCAGCATCCGTCCCAGCTGTCTGTGATCACGTAATTCACGTGCGGGTAGTCCATGCCTGAGCTGACAAGTGCTTCAGTAAATTTTTTTTACAATGCCGCTTGGTTTTTGACCGAAATCGGTCAAAAACGCCTTGTCTTTGGGCTGTCTTCTGAAGCGACAGGCTTACCATCTGCATCGCGCCTGCTTCAACTTGTCGCACTCTCGCGATGGGTTTAGCGCAACCCTAATTTATGAGCTTGATATCGCTAATTCTCTGCTTTTTGCGGCGGATGGCATCTGCTCGAGCTCTAATCGGCGCTAATACCTTACACCGGATGTACTGCCGGTTTGTGGATAGGAAAAGAAATGCAGAAATGGTTGATACTGCTGATCCGAGTGGTCGGCGTTTTGCTAGGGCTGGCGGGAGCTGCTTTGGCGGGAGGAGGCTTTTATCTCATCACACTGGGAGGTTCGTGGTTCTACCTTCCTATTGGTCTGCTCATGCTATGCACAGGGTGGCTGACATTGAAGCGTCGGCCCGGAGCATTCTGGCTCGCTTGGCTCATGTTCGTGATCGTTGCTATTTGGGCTTACTGGGAAGTAGGCAGCGATTTCTGGCAGCTTGTTTCTCGCGTCATGATTTTCGGTGTGATTTGCTTGGTGTTGACCGCTCTGGCGCCTCAGCTCAATGCAAGCGAGCAAGGTGGCATCAAGCGTGCTCCGGCCACTATTTTGAGCGTAATAGTTGCCGTTGGTTTGATCTCGACCTTCGCATCCATGTTCCGCCCACACGCACAGGTAGAAGCTCAAGCTGACGCCAAGTTCCCGATTATTCATCCTGAAGCGGGTGATGCAGAGGGCAAAGACTGGCCGGCATGGGGTCGGAACTTGGCAGGCGATAAGTTTGCCCAGTTCGATCAGGTAAACAAGCAGAACGTGAAAGATCTGAAGGTCGCCTGGACGTACAGAACAGGCGATCTGTCGGTCGACGGTTCTGAATACCAGGTAACTCCAATCAAAATCGATGACACCTTGTACCTATGCACTCCCTTGAACAAGGTGATCGCTCTTGATCCGGTGACCGGTGCTGAGCGTTGGCGCTTCGATCCTAAGATGGAGGTCACTCGTGGCAATAAGGGTTGGAAACGATGCCGAGGTGTCAGCTACATCGACCTGGCCCCATCTGCAGGTGCCGACGGCAATTCTCAGCCCACCACTCCACAGCCTGCGGCTTGTGAGAAGCGCATCGTTAGCACAACGAACGATGCTCGACTCTTCGAAGTGGACGCCAAGACTGGTAAGGCGTGCACCGATTTTGGTGACAACGGCTTCGTGAATCTGCTGGACGGTCTGGGTGACACTGCAGCCGGCTCTTACTATCTCACCTCTGCGCCGCTGGTTGCTGATGGAGTGATCATGGTGGGGGGCAAGCTCAACGACAACATGACCGTTGGTGAGGCTTCGGGTGTAGTTCGTGGTTACGACGCGGTCACTGGCAAGCTGTTGTGGGCGTGGGATCCTTCCCGCGGTGCCGAGGACAGCAGCCCGCTGCCAGCGGGTGAGGTTTATGCCAAGGAGTCGCCGAATTTCTGGGGTACCGCTTCGTACGATCCGAAGCTGGGCCTGGCATACTTCCCGACCGGCAACCAGACTCCGGACTTCTGGACTGGCAACCGTCACAGCTACTCGGATGAATACAACGACTCGATCGTTGCCATTGAGCTGAAAACAGGCAAAGAACGCTGGCATTTCCGTACGGCTAACACCGACCAGTTTGACTACGATGTATCGTCGCAACCGATCCTGTATGACCTCCCGCTGCCAGATGGCACCGTGCGTCCAGTGGTCATTCAGCTAACCAAGCGTGGTCAGATCTTCGTCTTGGATCGCGCAACAGGCGAGCCAGTTGTACCCGTTACGTACAAGAAAGTACCTACGGATGCTATGCCAGGCATGAAGGTGGCTGACCACCAGCCATACTCCGCACTTTCAGTGGGCGTAGAGCCACTGAAGGAAAAGGACATGTGGGGTGCAACACTGTTCGATCAGATGCTCTGCCGTATCGATTTCCTGAAGATGCGCTGGGAAGGTGAATGGACTCCGCTTTCCGACCAGAAACGAACGCTCATCTGGCCAGGCTACTACGGTGGCTTTAACTGGGGTGGTGGTGCTCTGGATGCGCGTACTGGTACGTTGATCGTCAACGATATTCGTATGGCGATGTGGGGCAAATTCATCAAGCGTGAAGAGGCCAACAAAGCCGGCCTGGTGCCGTCAACCGAAGGTGAATACTCCGAGCAGTTGGGCACTCCGTGGGGTGTTGAGCGCTCGATGTTCCTGTCGCCTCTGGGAACGCCGTGCTTCAAGCCTCCGTTTGGCTCGATGACTGCCATCGATCTCGCGACCCAGAAGGTCAAGTGGCAGGTGCCGATGGGTAGCATTCAAGATGCGCCTATAAAAGGCATCGCCCCGGGCGTGTATCTGCCAATCGGCATGCCAACCCTGGGTGGCCCACTCGTCACGAAAGGTGGCCTGACGTTCTTCCACGGTTCGCTCGACTACTATGTGCGTGCACTGGACAACGATACTGGTGAAGAGCTGTGGCGTGACCGTCTGCCGGTTGGCGGCCAGGGTGTCCCGATGACCTACGTAGGCAATGACGACCAGCAGTATGTCGTGGTTGTTGCTGGTGGGGCCACTCGTACTGGTACCAACAAGAATCGCGGCGATTACGTGATTGCTTACTCCCTGAAGTCGAAAGCTGAATAAGCCCCCAAATACCAAGGTGTCGCAGTCTTTGCACTGTGATGCCTTGGTTACTTTCCGCAGCTCCATGAATGCCACCCCTAGGTTCGAAGATGAACCAGGGCTTGTGGCTGTCTTTGCCAATCACGGGGGAGACATTTGTGCAGTTTCAGGTTTTGGATTTGAATGTCGATCTTGATAAGCGAGAGATTAGCTGTGGGGGCAGCCGTGTGAGGCTCTCCTCCATACCGTTCGGTGTATTGGTTTTGCTAGCAAAGAATTGTGAAAGCATCGTGTCTAGAGAGAAACTTCTGGATGAGGTCTGGGGACTTAAATTTGACCCTGGAACAAAAGTAGTAGATGTGCAATTGACTAGGTTGAGGCGGGAGCTCAAAGATATCGGATGCAGTGCAAAAATTATGAACTCGAGGAGCGCGGGTTTCAAACTCTGCACGTGAGTAGAAAAATTCTGCTGTCGAGGGTCGCTGCGCGAGTGACTCGCGCAGCGAAGGGAAGCTGGGAGGAAAGTTAGAAACTTGACCCTACCTGCAGGCCGATCACTACCGCGTTTTCTACTTCCCTGACGTTTCCAGGGTTACGGATGTATTGGATGTTAGGCATCAAGTGAAGCCAGTTAGTAGCTTGGATTCGATAGTTTAGCTCGGCTTGGTAACTGGTATGCTGCTCTGGGATGTACGAAGGGCTGTCAAAATACACTCCGTTAACCTGGTTCTTGAATTGGGCGTTTTCTAGGTATTGATCGCTAGCGTGTACGCGCGACAGGCCAAGCCCTAGCTGATCAAGCGGGCGGAAATCAAAAGGCCCTTTATACACCAAACTGATATGCATATAGCTATCGACGGGAGTAGTTGCTTGGTCTTGAAAACTAAGGCTTGCTGCAAGCACTAGACCTCGGCTTTGATCGTTGTTCTTGCTGCTGATCTGTTGCTTTGCATTAAGCCACCAGCCGCTGCGACCATCATGGACTCTGTACTGATTCTGAGTGAGCGCTGCTGGTTGACCGTTGACGTCATTGAGTACGTCAGGACGGTTGACCGTATTCTTGAAGTATCCAACACGGTACTCACCAGGTAATTTCCCGATACGTGGTGTCCAGACAAGCTCCACCGGCACCATGGTGCCACTTGTTCCGTGTGTTCGAAGCTTTAAACCGTTGTCGTTGTCCAGGCTCGAGGGATCAACGTTGTAGGCAGCGATTTTGGCGACAAGGTCATCTGCCAATGCATACTGAAGACGAACTGCCCACGAACTGATAGGGCTGTTGTAGATGTCATTGACGTAGTTGCCAGGCTGCGAACCACAAAACGATAAATTTTGGAATGCGCAATCTGCAGTGGCGAACTCATCGCCTACTGTGAAACGCCCGATCTTTACGTTCAGTTTGTTGTCGATCCAGCCTTTCGACAGCCAGAATTGGCTTAGCCGTGTAACACTTCCTCTGCCGTGGATTTCTTGAGTCGCTCCGAAACCACCGACGCGACGGTCGTTAAGAGCATCCTCATCCAGGCCGCGACCATTGCGATTTGATAGACGGATTTCCGCTTCCGCATTTTTCCAGGACAGCAATTCCGAAAGATCTAACTTTGCACCTGCTGACCACTGATCTGCATAACGGGCGGTATGGTGGGAGGCGCCCCCATGGACATTCGCTGCAATTTCACTCAGGTAGCTGAATTCTAGATCAACACCCTGGTCAGCAAGTTCTCCCCGGGAGCCGTTCCAGTCTCCGAGCATCCAAGGCGAAGAGGGCGAGAGTGGTTCATGCGCAAGCGCCTGAGGAGTGTAAAGATTTATTAGGGCAAGAATGCTTAAGGTGGAGGTGGTGAAGGTATGGCGGAGGTACATCCATAGTTCCTATGTTTGGTTTCTGTACGTACACCTAAAGCTTAGAGGACTGCCATGGTGTTCTGCGATTTTACCAACTGGCGTACTGCAGAAAGGTTAAATTTCTCTGGTTCGTCCTGCGAGAACGTCGGCTAACAAAAAAGTTCGAGTAAATTGTTATTGCAAATAAATTTGGTACGGGTAACGCTATTCAGGCGTTGCCCCCAAGATCTATTAGTCGGGAGCCTCTGTTTCCCGCTCGTTAATCTGGTGAAATGCTCGGTAAAATTATTGATTGCAATAGCCTCCGCGATACAGGCTAAGGTCGCTGGGGAAGTTAAAAAGCTTGGTCAGTGTTGGAGTGCTTTCGGCGTAGCAATCACTGATGCCAAGACGTATGCATCCTGCATTGGATACAGCCTCTTAATCGTTTTTGAGTAAGGCGCTGCTGGATTCGAACCCGTACGGAATCGGACGCCTTGCTGCTGTAATAGCTCACCACTAGCAGTTCGTCCTCGTAAACCTCCATTTCATCAATCTTGACACGTAGTGATGATTCGATCTCGGCTAGGCGATCAGGCTCGATGCTGATGCGAAATAAATCTGCTGCGCGCTTGAGGTCAAGCTTGCGAGTCATAATGTTCACGAGTCATCTGGCCTGGGACGTCGTCTTTGCAGAGCACCTTTCTTCAGCAGTTGGCGAAAAGGATGCGTGCGAGAGATCACCCACAGGTGGTAGCGAACGGCGCCGAATAGGACTGAAACGGCCATTAATGATTCCGGTTTGAGGAGGCTTGCGAAGAGCCTTTGAGCTTCTTTCAGTCCAGCGTGGAGGAGGGCTCAAGCGGTGATCGCCCGCATTTCGATTATGGATATGTTATAACGTATCTTTTAGGCCTGTGCGTTCTGACGCTCGGGTTAACCATGAACTCGAATGACATCCATGAACTCCTTAGCATCCACTCCGTTTCTCGTATCTGCGCTATGGCTTGCCATTGCTGACTCAAGTGCTTACGCCGCAGAACCAACCTCGATTTCCCTTCCCGCTAGTACTATTGCTGCTGACCTCATCGCTGATGAGACGCAGATCGGGCTTGATGTGTCTAACACTGCCGGAAGCCGCTTGGGGCTCAGCGCGTTGGAGACGCCAGCGAGTACAACGGTTCTGACGGGGGGGAGCATCAGAAGCCACGGCGACACTACGGTGCAGGATGCTGTCGCGCGCAGTCCTGGCATTACGAGTATAGGTGCGCCCGGCGATGGCGGAACGGCGCTATCTGCCCGCGGCTTCACGGGGCAGGGGTCTGTGATGCAGCTTTTTGACGGCACTCGCCTGTACTCGGGAATGGGCTCCTCGACATTCCCCGTCGATACCTGGGCGGTCGAGCGTGTCGACGTGCTCCGAGGCCCTGCCTCGGTTCTTTACGGTGAAGGCGCCACTGGTGCTGTAGTGAATGTCATCCCGAAGAAGCCGTTTGATGGAGAGATCCGGAATCGGCTTCGCCTGGGTTACGGTTCCAACGACAGCCAGCAGGCGGCCTTGGACAGTGGTGGCTCACTAAGCGATACATTCACGTATCGACTGAATCTGAATCAGCTGCGTAGCAATGGATGGATCGATCACGGCGATTCTCAAGGCACATTCATTAGTGGCTCGCTTCGCTGGCAGGTAAACGAGGCGTTCTCGCTTCAGCTATCGCATGATTCGGGTGACCACACCCCGATGAACAATTTCGGTGTGCCCCTCGTTGATGGTCACTACAAGAGCAGTTTGCGATACAAAAACTATAACGTTGGCGGGGCTAAGCAGCATTACGATGACCAGTGGACGCGGCTGACGGCTACCTGGCAGATTTCCGATGCGGTCAGTTCTACCAATGAACTGTATTACCTGAAGTCGCGGCGTCGATGGGCTAACGCGGAAAACTACAATTGGGACACCGATAACCAGCAGCTACTGCGTAGCGGGTTCTACGGTATCAAGCACAATCAGGAGCAGGTTGGCGACCGACAAACCTTCACGATTCAGCACTCCTTATTCGGGCTGAACAGTCAGAGTCTTGTAGGGTTTGATGTCAACCGTATTCGCTTCAAGCTGACCAATAACTCTCCTTACGATGATGTGGTGACAGCTGGCGAGCCGATCGATCTGCACCACCCGAACCGGGACGGATTCCACAGTGCCTCGGAATACCTTCCACTGTCGAAAAGCGTTACCCGCCAAGCGTCGTTCTTTGCAGAAAATCGGACTGAATTGACGGAACGCCTGTCTCTCATCACCGGCTTGCGACGTGATTATGTGGATATCAACCGAGACGACCTGCGAAGCGGCTCGAGCTCCGGAAAAAATCTGATTGGAAATAATTGGAAGGTCGGCATCGTCTATGAGTTAACGCCTGATATGTCCATCTATGGTCAGCAGTCGACCAGCACCGACGGGGTAGGGGGGCTAATCAGCCTGAGCCCGAGCCAGCAACAGTTTGACCTAGCCAAAGCCCGTCAGACCGAGATGGGCTTCAAGCAAATGTTTTGGGATCAAAAGGGGTCTTGGACAGTTGCTGCCTATCACATTGTTAAAAAGAAACTTTTAACCGCAGATCCGCAAGCGCCTGGGTCGTCATTACAGGTGGGTCAGCAGTCGTCGAACGGAGTCGAAGCCAGTCTGGATCTTCAACTGCCCTATGACTGGAAGCTCCAAGCAAATGCCGCTCTGGTAAAGGCGAAGTACGACGATTTTGATCAGGCGGTGAATGGCGTTGCGGTGTCACGCAGCGGCAATCGACCGATTAATGTACCGCGACGCACTGCCAATCTCTGGCTGGATAAGGCGTTTTCGCAGGACTTGAATGCAGGGGCGGGCCTGCGCTATGTCGATGCTCGCTATGCCGACATCGCGAACATGAACAAGCTTCCCTCCTACACCGTCGTCGATGCAGCCGTTTCCTGGAAAGCCTTGAAGAACACAAAATTGGGTCTGCAGCTCAGGAACGTTTTCGACCGAGAGTATGCGAGCACGCAATACAACGAGGGGCAGCAGTGGATCCTGGGTGAGCCTCGCTCCTTCTATCTGACTGCCGACATCGACTTCTAATATGACAGGCGCCCTATTAACTATCAGGGACGTGGGCTGGACATCACCAAGGAGTGGCTCTGGCGTTGAGCCATTCACGCTCAAGAACATCTACATGCGCATCGAGTCAGGCGAATTCGTGGGGCTTATCGGGCCTAACGGAGGAGGAAAGACCAGCTTACTGCGCTGCGCCATGCGCTACAGCAAACCAGAGAGTGGCGTGGTGGGTCTGTCAGGAGATGACCTCTGGGCGCAGCCTGCGCGATGGAGTGCCCAGCGAATTGCTGTCGTTGGGCAAGAGTTTCCTTCAACCTACGGTTTAAGCGTGCGGGAAGTGGTGGCGATGGGGCGCATTCCGTACCAACGGGGATTTCAGAGCGAAAGCACCAGGGATCGGGTAACGGTCAATGATGCGCTCGAGACAATGGGCTTAGTCCACCTCCAGGATCACGACTTTGGGCTGCTCTCCGGTGGAGAAAAACAGCGGACGTTGCTTGCCCGGGCTGTGACTCAAGATCCCCAGGTACTCATCCTGGATGAACCCACCAACCACCTTGATCCCAAGCATCAGGTTGAGTTGCTGGCTCATGTCAAGAAGCTGGGCGTGGCGGTGATCGCGAGTCTTCACGATCTCAATTTAGCCGCGGCGTTTTGCGACCGTCTTTACGTTATCAAGGATGGTCGGATCACTGCCCAAGGACGCCCGTGGGATGTCCTCACGCCAGATAATTTGTTCGAGACCTACGGCGTTGAAGCCTTAGTCGATGCGCATCCCCAAATCGGGACGCCCCGTATTACTTGGAAAATCGTGTGAAACCTATCTTTACGATGGCAGTTTTGCTGGTCAGCTTGTTGGCTTCGATCACTGCCCAAGCGAGTTCATATCCAGTCACCGTTAAAAGCTGCAGCCGAAGCGTCGTCTTCACTCACCCACCTGCGCGGGCGGTCAGCCAGGACGTGAATCTGACAGAAATGATGGTCGCTCTGGGGCTGCAGTCGCACATGGTCGGCTATAGCGGCGTCACGGGCTGGAATAAACCCACCGGCGGATTGATGACCGCCCTCAAGGGATTACCGGAGGTGGCCACGCATTATCCAACCGTGGAAACACTGCTGAACGTGAACGCAGATTTCTTCTTCGCTGGCTGGAACTACGGAATGATGGTCGGAGGTGATGTCACGCCTCAGACGCTGAAGCCTCTAGGTATCCAAGTTTATGAGCTGACTGAATCCTGCTCGCTCATTGAACCAAGTGCTACAGCTAGCTTGGAGCAGGTCTACACCGACCTGGCTAACCTCGGCAAAATCTTTGATGTCGAAGATCGCGCGCAATTGCTGATCACGCAGCTACGCAAGCGTCAGCAGGCGGTTATTCATCGGGTGGTCGGAAAGAAGAAGCCTCGAGTGTTTGTTTATGACAGTGGGGAAGATCGTGCCTTCACTGCGGGCCGACAGGCTATCCCTCAAGCCTTGATTGAGACGGCTGGAGGGCGGAACGTTATGGATGGCATTAGTGCCAGTTGGACGCAGATCGGATGGGAGAGCGTGGTGGAGGCAGACCCGCAATTCATCGTCATTATTGACTACGGTGAGCGAAGCGCGGCGGAGAAGATTCAATTTCTACGTGAGAACCCCGCGTTGCAGTCTATTGAGGCAATTCAAAACAAGCGATTCGTGGTGCTTCCCTACAGTGCCATGACGCCGGGAATTCAGAACCTCGGTGCAATCGAAGCTTTGGCAGCCGCATTTGATGAAGAGCGATGATCATGGCTCCGATCAAGACCCCAGATGCTTACGCCGGGCTCCTTGTATTGCTCGCAAGCCTGATTGTGTTTGTGTGTCTAACGGCGCTCGCTATCGGAGCTGCACCGGTACCGCTCAAGGTCGCGTGGCAGGTTGTTCAAAGTCACCTACTTGGGGCTGAGCCGCTGGATGCCACATCTGGGCAGGATCACATCATCTGGTTGATCAGAGCGCCGAGGGTTGCCCTAGCTGTTCTTGTCGGAGCGGGACTCGCAATGGTTGGTGCTGCTCTCCAAGCTGTTACACGAAACTCTTTGGCGGATCCGCATCTCCTGGGAGCGACTTCCGGTGCAGCACTTGGGGCTGTCGTTGTCGTTATGTACGTAGGGGAGCTATTGGGTCAGTTCACTTTGCCGCTCGCCGCGTTTCTGGGAGCTTCAGCTTCTCTTTTGCTTGTAATGGCAATCGCTCGGAAGCACGGCACTTTCACGAGTGATCGGCTGCTGCTGAGCGGTGTAGCGGTGTCGTTTGTTTTGATGGCCGCGGCTAATCTCCTGTTGTTTCTGGGTGATCATCGTGCGAGTTCATCAGTTCTGTTCTGGATGATGGGTGGGCTTGGTGCGGCTCGCTGGGAGCTATTGTGGCTGCCGCTCTGTGTGATTGTGTTGGGAGGTCTCGCGCTTTGGGCGTGTGGGCGTTCTCTGAATGCGCTTATGGCTGGTGAACAGACGGCTGTCAGTCTGGGCGTGGACGTCCATCGAGTGCGGATTAGTGTATTTGTCATGACCTCGTGCATGACGGGTGTAATGGTGGCACTAAGCGGGTCGATCGGCTTTGTGGGGCTTATGGTTCCTCACATAGCCCGCCGGCTGGTGGGCGCCGAGCATCGACGCCTAATACCGCTCTGCGGGTTGCTCGGCGCTTTGCTTGTGGTGTCTATGGACATCGTCGCCAGGACTGTGATCGCTCCTCAGGACTTGCCAATCGGTGTTGTCTCTGCAGCGATAGGTGGGATGTTCTTTATCGTATTCATCTACCGCAGTTAAGTCTGAGCTTGGCCCGAAAAATGATACATAGCGTGCGTATGCTGCATCGTCGCTACGCTTTCGGGCCCAACCACGCAGAACACCGTTAGCGTTCGGACGTTCGTGCCGTCCCCCGCTTCATCTCATAAGTCCACCAGGCCTTCAGTGCGCTTCATATTGATCGCGGTATGCTTTCGGTGTGACACCTAGGTGCCGCTGAAATACTCTCCTCATGTGTTCTTCTGAGCCGAATCCACATTGTGCGGCGATACGCTTCAAAGCTACGTCTTCATCAGCTAGCAAACGTCGTGCGCGCTCGAGCCTCGCGCGCTCTATGAATTCAGAGGGCGAGCTTTCGGTTTGACGTTGAAAGACCCGCCGCAGGTTGCGAGTGCTCATGTTCGCCTGGGATGCAAGTGTTTCTAGAGTAAGATCCCGGCTAAGGTTTTGAAGAATCCAGATCTGTAATTCTCTTATTCCGGAATGCGGAGTCATCTGGCTACCGAGATGCTGGCTAAACTGAGACTGCCCGCCGGGACGCTTTAGATAGACGACTAGCTCTCGCGCTATGGTTAATGCCAGATCCTGTCCGAGATCCTGCTCTACTAAAGCTAGGCTCAAATCTATAGCCGCCGATACGCCGGCACACGTCCAAATCCGTCCGTTTTGAATGAAAATGGCATCAGCGTTGACATTGATTTCCGGAAATTCGGTAGCGAGCCGGGTAGCAACGCTCCAGTGAGTGGTTGCGTCAAGGCCATCCAGGACACCCGCTTGCGCGAGAAAAAAAGCCCCAGAGCAAACGCCCACGAGCCGATCAATCCGGGATGCTGCGTGTCTGCACCAATCAACGATAGGGCGATGCTGATGTACTGCTGTTGTAATGTCACGGGCGCCAACAATCAGCGCGGTGTTAGGCAGGATTCTGCTCCGCAGAGATTCCGCATCGAGTCTGGCTAACGTGTCGGATTGAATCGAGCCCGCCTCTGGCGCGACTAAGTGGAGGTCGTAAAGGGGAGGCTCGCCGCTCGCTGTCAAATGCGCATTGGCGTAGTCAAACACCGTGAGCGCACCTACAGCTTCGAGGGACTTGAAGCCGGGATAAATGACAATGTGTACGGTGTGGAGGGCCGGTGCATCGGTTAGCCTCATTGGATAGGTTCCTTGGCTGTGGCAATCGGACAGACTTCAAGCGAATGTGGCCAACCTGAGGCGGGTGGTCTTGCAGACGCAATCAGCTGTTGTATCTTTTGATACGTTATAACCTAACGGAGTACAACAATGAAAACACGTGCCGCTATCGCTTGGGGGCCTAATCAGCCACTAGAATTTGAAGAAGTTGACCTTGAGGGCCCAAAAGACGGGGAAGTGCTCGTCCGGATCGTCACGACCAGCCTTTGTCACACGGACGTCTTCACTTTGTCCGGGCGAGATCCTGAAGGGAAATTTCCTTGCATCCTCGGTCACGAGGGGGTGGGTATCGTTGAGGACGTAGGCCGCGGCGTTACGTCCGTGAAGCCAGGCGATCATGTCATTCCGCTGTATACGCCAGAAGATCCAAACTGCCCCTTCATCAAATCTGGTAAGACCAACCTTAGCCAGTCTATTCGAAAGACCCAGGGCGAAGGACTAATGCCTGATGGCACAAGTCGTTTTTCCTATAAGGGACGGACAATTTTCCACTACATGGGTACATCCACATTCAGTGAGTACACCGTTTTGCCCGAAATTGCCGTTGCTAAAATCGATCCTGCAGCTCCGCTGGCCAAGGCTTCGATTATGGGTTGTGCGATTCCGACGGGCATTGGTGCTGTCCGGAACACTGCCAAGGTTCGTCCGGGTGATACCGTTGCTGTATTCGGCCTGGGCGCTGTCGGAATGGCAGTTATCCAAGGAGCTGTTCTCCAAGGGGCGAAACGTATCATCGGCATTGACGTCAACCCCAACAAGTTCCCATTAGCCATGTCTCTTGGAGCGACTGAGTGCGTAAATCCTAGGGACTACAACGAGCCACTTCAAAACGTCATCATTGACATGACGAATGGTGGTGTAGATTTCTCTTTTGAATGTGTGGGTAATGTCGAACTCATGCGAGCCGCGCTTGAATGCTGCCATAAAGGATGGGGAGAAAGTATCATCATCGGCGTGGCCGGCGCTGGAGAAGAAATCGCTACCCGACCGTTCCAATTAGTGACTGGTCGAGTGTGGAAGGGGAGCGCTTTTGGCGGGGTATTGGGTCGGTCTGAGCTTCCAGGCATGGTTGATGAATGGCTTCGTGGTGAGATTAACGTTGATCCATACATCACTCACAATATGGATCATGAAACACTGAACCATGCATTTGACCTTCTGAAGCGTGGTGAGGCGATTCGTTCGGTAATCCATTACCAAGAGCGTGAGACACTTAGCCATGATTTGCCTGGAGTGATCATTGATCGTAACGGGCGCGTGATTCCAAAGCCGGAACTGAAGCATACACCTGCTTGAATATAGAGCGGCCCTGTCTAAGGCAGGGCCGTTCTCGTTGGGTTAGACCTGCTTGTTGTGATGTCGTAATTCTATATATATTAATGATAATTTGAGTCAACCGTATGGCCTGAGTCGGTGAGGGTAATGCAATGAAGCAAATCACAAAAGAGAAGTGTAGCTTGAGACTGACCTCCTTGAATAATCGCCAGTTAGTCGGTGCGGGAGTTTTCTTGGGAGGGTGGTTTCTTATCATAAGCTATCTAGTTATCCATCAGTCGGGTTAAAAAGCGACCGCCACTGAGTCAGTAAATGAAAAGGGATCGAAGCGGCGCGTAAAACCTTTAGTAACCCGCCACCGCTACCTCTAACCCGCAAGAGTGTTCACACTAGAGGTGCGACAGGAAGGCTGAAGGGCAGCGCCATCTCCAGGGGGAATACGCTCATCTCAAACAACTGATGAAAAATAAAGGGATGATGTTTTTTCTATTTTTCCCCTGTGTGAGTATTTTGTACACATAATTTGAATTGCAGGTCATTTCCTAGGTGCGATATGTTGTCTGGCAATATGTCGTCAGAAGAAAGTAAGGTTGAACTTCTGTGAGTGGAGGCTGGTTTATATCGCTTCTATCTCGAAGCTTTAGTTTATTGTGTAGCGATTGCGTGCGTGCTTAATTATAATATTATTTTGCTTCGTCTACTATCGAGTGATTGTGGTGGCTGATAGTGGCGGAAAGTTTGGGGGGTTTGTCTTTGGTTCTACTCAAAGCTAACGAATGTAACGGCGTGTAAGCTTGAGTACTTCAAATTTATATTGGTGGGTATGTGTGGGGCTGTGGTTGATAAGTAAATCTCTTCTAGCATGATGTGAATAGAAGGAAGTGAAATGAGACTGTCTCGTGCTGTGGTTGCACTAATGAGCTCAATTGGTTGGCTGTTCGGTAGTTCAGTGGCATGCGCGAATACGCTTAACGTTGTATCAAGCTTTACCGTACTTGCCGATGTTATCAAAAACGTAGGTGGTGATGGTGTCAAGGTGAGGAGCATTGTCCCTCCAAATGGCGATCCCCACAAATTTGAGCCCTCACCAGCTGACGCAAAATCGCTGAAGGAGGCTGATATCACATTCATCAGCGGCTTAGGATTAGAAAGTTGGTTTGAACGGCTAGCTCTGGCCTCAGGAAATCAAAATCCACCGGTCGTTGTGTCCGAAGGAATTAAGCCAATCACTTTTTCTGAAGGCCGAAAAACGAAAATAGATCCTCATGTATGGAACAGTGTGGCAAATGTTAAACTCTGGGTGACTAAGATTGAGGCGGAGTTAACCAAAGCAGATCCTAATCAAGCGAAGAAATTTAGTGATAATGCGGACTCTTACCTAGCTAAGCTTGATGCTTTAAATCAGCTCATTATCATACAGCTCGCTGAGGTACCACTTGCGCAACGAAGAGTGTTAACGAGTCATGATGCGTTTGGATATTATGCAATGGAATACGGAGTGAGTTTCCTCTCACCTCTGGGCCTTTCCACTGAGATAGAAGCATCCGCGGCTGATATAGCTACGTTGATTGACCAAATTCGACGAGAGGGGGTTAGGGTATATTTCACTGAGAACTCAAATGACTCTCGGCTTGTGTCTCAGATTGCGAATGCCACTGGAGCTAAGACAGGTGGTGTTCTTTACCCGGAATCTCTTTCAGATGAGAATGGCCCCGCATCAAACTATATTAAGCTGATGGAATACAATACGCGACAAATAGTGCGGGCGACTATGCTGTGATTTAGGCACACGGAGTTCTCTCGGCTAATGAGATCTCCGCGTGCGACACAGCGAGCGTTTCTGATGTAAATGGCGCACTGCTTAGGTCACGCTTTTGTAAACCGGTCGCGGTATTCTTTGGGCGTTACTGATAGAAACTTTTTAAAAGCAAGGCGCATATGGTCAGCGCTAGTAAAGCCGCTCATGAACGATACTGTTTTGATGGGCAGGCTTCCACCGCTTAGCAACCGCCTGGCATGATCAATTCTGGCTTGATCTAGGAACTGGGATGGGCACATGCCCACTTCTTTGCTGAATGTTCTGGTGAAATGTCTTGTGCTCATAGCCGAGCGCTCAGCCATAGAGGCTACGGACATTTTGCTATTGAGATTCTCAATTACCCAATTTTGGATTTCACGCATGCTTGTGTTCTGCGTTCTTTGTGAAACTAAATTTGCACTGAACTGTGATTGTCCACCAGGCCGCTTAAGGAAGATTACTAGATCCTGAGCAACTTCAAGTGCTAGCCGATGACCATGATCCTCCTCTACAAACGCTAACGCTAAATCAATCGATGCACTGACCCCTGCAGATGTCCAGAAGTTCGCGTCTCTGATATAGATGGAATCAATATCTAGCTTCACTTCCGGATATTTCTTCGCAAAAGCATCATTCATCCTCCAGTGTGTGGTGGCTCGTCGACCATTCAATAATCCTGTAGCTGCAAGGAAAAATGCGCCAGAACATAGTGCGGCGAAGCGTGGAGTGCTGGGTGCGGCTCGATGGATCCACTCGATAATTGATGGATTTTCGATTACTGCATTCTCGATGTAGTGAGCACCCACGACGAGAATTGAGTGGGCATCGGTAGACATTTCTAGGTCAATTGTCGCATCCAGGGTCATGATTGTATCTGATGGTACAGGGCCGATTTTGCTTGAACGGATAGCGACCCTGTAGCCCGGCGGATAGCCGTAAGACTCCAAAATCCTATTGGCATAGCTGAATACGGTCATTGGGCCGATTGCTTCAAAGGCTTTGAAACCTCGGTAGATAACCAGCTCAATTGACCTGGTCTGGTAGTCGTCTAAGAGCATTTCGTTTTTCTCCCATGTCCCAAATCGACGGCAGTTTGGCCGACATCGACGGAGCTTGTGGACTCAAGATAGTGGGGGAGGGCGTAAGCTGCGATCACAACCTCCCCGTAACCAAAGGTGATGACAATGATAAAATCACGAGCAGCTGTAGCATTTGGGCCCAAGCAGCCACTGGAAATTGTTGAGGTTGACGTCCAGCCTCCGAAAGCCGGTGAGGTGTTGATCCGTGTCGTAGCGACCGGGGTATGTCATACAGATGCGTACACGCTCTCCGGGCAAGATTCCGAAGGGGTCTTCCCTTGCATTCTTGGGCACGAAGGAGGCGGCATCGTCGAGGCTGTGGGCGAAGGCGTGAAAGGCTTGGCCGTGGGCGATCATGTAATTCCCCTTTACACGGCAGAGTGCGGGGAATGTAAGTTCTGCAAATCTGGTAAGACAAACCTCTGCCAAGCGGTACGTGCTACTCAAGGCAAAGGATTGATGCCAGATGGAACCACTCGATTCAGCTACAAAGGAGAGCCGATCTATCACTACATGGGCTGCTCGACATTTTCTGAATATACCGTTCTGCCCGAAATCAGCCTGGCCAAGATCCCGAAAGACGCGCCGCTCGAGAAGGTATGTTTGCTTGGTTGTGGAGTGACTACAGGTATCGGGGCCGTTCTCAACACTGCGAAAGTCGAGAAGGGCGCAACTGTCGCTATCTTCGGATTGGGCGGAATCGGGTTGGCTGCGGTAATCGGGGCCAAAATGGCAGGTGCTGGTCGTATCATTGCTGTGGATATCAACCCTGCAAAATTTGAAATTGCCCAAGAGCTTGGCGCAACTGACTTCATCAACCCCAAAGAATACGATCGCCCAATCCAAGACGTCATCGTTGAACTTACAGATGGCGGTGTTGACTACTCTTTTGAGTGCATCGGCAATGTTAATCTGATGCGCGCCGCTCTCGAGTGTTGCCATAAGGGTTGGGGCGAGTCGGTTATCATCGGTGTTGCGCCTTCTGGCGCTGAGATTTCGACCAGACCGTTCCAGCTCGTCACCGGTCGTGTATGGCGCGGTTCCGCCTTTGGGGGAGTAAAAGGAAGAACTGAGCTTCCCTCTTACGTCACCAGATCGCAAGCTGGCGACATCCCGCTCGATAAGTTTATTACCCACAATATGGGGCTTGAAAAAATCAATGAAGCATTCGATCTCATGCACGAAGGTAAAAGTATAAGAACAGTGATTCACTTCTAAACAGCAATTTACGAGGTAAGTATGAGCGTGTTTACACATGTGACCGTTGGCACTAACTCTCTTGATAAGGCTAGAGCTTTTTACGATGAGGTTCTGAGCGAGATTGGTCTCCAACGTCTGGCTGATCTCGGAGACAATGGGTCGATTTGGGGCGTTGATAATCCTTCGTTTTTTGTGCTTAAACCCGCGAATGGTCAGCCGGCGACTGTTGGCAACGGAGTGACTATAAGCTTCGAAGCTCCAAGTCGAGCGGCAATCGATGCCTTCCATGCTAGAGCTCTAGAGTTAGGTGGCAAGGATGAAGGCAAGCCAGGTGAGCGCGGTTGGGCTGAAAATGCTTATGCCGCTTACGTACGCGACCTAGACGGTAATAAACTGGCTGTGTACTCATTTAAGAAGCCTTAAAGATTTGGACGTAGCGAGTTTTACGGCCTCTTAGGAGGCCGTCTTTTTTTGCAAAAAATAAGGTGGCGCTATGCGCCACCTTATTTTAGCCAGCTATGTGTAACTACGATCACTTTCGATTACTGGATCTAGAAGAGCGCTTCGGAAGGCTTGAGCCCCTTCCTTGTGAGCTTCCTTCAGCTCGCGAAGCCATTTCCTGTACTGGATAGACACCTTGTCAGCTACTACTGAGACTTCGTCAGCAGGAGCATCCTTGGGCCATTGAGACTCAATCACTGGTTTGTCTTCGGCGAAGACCAGGTCATTAAAGGCAATGTGCAGATAATCAGAATCGTCAGCTTGCTCCCTCGCAAATAACAGGAAGTTCTTGGTCGTAGTATCGTCTATTGGGCACGAAACGTTAAACAGGACATGCAGTGATTTACTTGAGTATTTCGCTACTTCCAGGTTGATAGCGAATGGCATGCTGCAGGTATAGGAAAACGAGCCGATGGGCGCCTGGTTCGGGACGGCCATGTCCTCAGGTGTATCATAAATGAAGCGGAACTGACCGTTGAATCTGTCCATTGGGACGATTGGAGGCTCGGCATTATTTGGGTCAAACAGCGTGCCTGGATGAATAAAAGCGAAGTGTGAGAAGTCAGTGAAATTTTCCCAGCGGCGCTCCGCTGTTGCGTTCCACCAATAAGGTTCTTGGATAACGATTCGCAACCTGGGATCACTTGCAGCACTGAAATAAGGAATTTCAGTGCATGCGTAGCTTGAGTCTAATCTGACCCAAATCAGACCATAGCGCTCTTCACAATCGAATCGCTGCACTTTTGCTCGGTTTGGAATTGGGCTATTGGGACAAGCCGGCACCAGTTTGCAAGCGCCCTCGCTGTCGTACTGCCATCCATGATACGGGCATTGAAGGCGGTCGTTCGCAATTGTACCCAACGAGAGCTTCGCGGATCGATGCGCACACCGATCGTGCATAGCAACATACTCACCACCTAGCTTTGCCACTACCAACTGCTCACTGAGAAGCGTAACGGCCATTGGCCCAAGACTCGAGGGGTGAGCTTTCTCCAGTTCCGTTACGGTACAAACGGGATGCCAAAAGTGGCGGAGATATTCACGGTCATTATTAATGATTGCCTGTTCCATGTATGTAGCCTTTGTGGATGACGTTATTTTGTTAGCAGCTCCCCACGATCGGGTTGCCATGTCTCCTACTTCTACTCACAGAAAGGTTAAACACACTCTATTTATGTGTTGACACCATTCGTATGGCTGGTACGTCAGATCTAAGATCTGGTACACCAGAAAAGGTAGAGCATTTTTTGGAATGCTGTCAACTCCCAGCAGTGCTGGCGGGGAGAATGCTTCTTGATAAGCAGGTCTGAATTAGAGCTTTAACTAAGTAATTTGCCTCGACTAGTAGCAATCTGGAGCTCATTAAAAGGTAGGGCAAGGAAACATTGAGACGTTTACGTTGCACCAATGCGTTACGTTTAGTACGAAGCGTGCACATTTTTCGGGCATTCATAGCCTCTTATTAAAAAGCATTGTGGAATATAAAGTACCAAAGCCATCCTTTTTAATGACTTTTCTGTAGGTGTAATTGATCAAATAGCGCCGTAAGTAACGACGCTAAGTATCAAAATTCAAATTTTATTCGCTAATGCAGGGAATTGTGTTCCCCTGAGTAACAGACTTAAGATGTATACAATTTTAGATGTATAGCTAACGAATCTTGACTAAAGCGTTTGGCGTAATTTTTGCTCTCAGCTGAACCTGACTCGTAGGTCAGGTGATGAGGAGCTCGTCGAGTGAAATCAACAAAAAAATGTTTGGGAATTTTGGCTGCGACCGTGTTGACACCCTCAGCTTACGCTGGAGATATGCTGCTTTGGCATCAAGAGAGCGTCAGCTATCAGTATGGGAAGGATTTCAAGGTAGATCCGAGGCGAATGCAAATCATAACATTCGAGCATACCAGTGGCTGGGCGTGGGGGGACTTCTTCTTCTTCATTGATAATTACTGGTATCCCGGCTCACAAACTGACTATGACGGTCATCACGGAATTTATTCTGAATACTCTCCCCGGTTCTCTCTATCCAAAATGACGGGCAACTCATTTAGTTGGGGTATTGTGAAGGATGTCTTAATTGCGACGACGATTGAATGGGATAATAATCGAAGCAAAGGTCGCGATGATCAAGTTAACTATCTTATAGGGCCAGGCTTCGACTTATCTATCCCTGGGTTTGATTATTTCATGCTGAACTTCTACTACCGGAAGCCGGAAGGCGGGGAGGGGATGGGTGGTTGGCAGGTCACACCCGTTTGGTCGTATACGATACCTGTAGGAAGAAGCGATATTTTAGTCGATGGTTATATCGACTGGGTGATAGGTGATAAGTACGGGCTAAAGCACAACTTTCACTTCAATCCTCAAGTCAAATACGATATCGGGAAGTTGCTGTGGGGGGCGCTGAAGAAGCTCTATGTCGGAGTGGAGTATGACTACTGGTCTAACAAGTATGGGATAGAGAACACGGCGCAGTATAAAACTGACCAGAGCGTCACCAGCGCAATGATCAAGTATCACTTTTAATGTGCTTATGCGGGGGCGTAGCCCCCGCATTAGATCTGAAGTGCAAACTTAAGATTTACGTCAGGCGAGCGCGCGGCGTCGAACTTATACCCTTTGATCACTAGGTTATAATGGGATGCCAGTAGTTCTTTAGCCGCAACAGCATCTTTACGCTCTAAACAGCCAACAAGCTCGGCATGCTCATTACGCAGTTTGCAGTAGTCAAAACCTACACGGTATAGAGCATTGATCAATGCTTCCCGCCGGCGCAGCTGCGCATGAATCTGATCGATTGTGTTATTACCCAGAAAGGAAATCAGCAACGAGTGAAATCCTCGGCCTAGCTTGTCTCCTTCATCAGCAAGCCCGCATTGGTGCGCGGTGTGCTCTTTATGCGTATGGACACGCAGCTCGTCGAGCTGCTGACTTGTAATGCATTGGATGAGCTGATCGATGACACCACTCTCTAGCACAAGCAGCATTTGATAAAGCTCAAAGGCATCATCGAAGGTTGGGCACCAAACGCTGGTCGAGCGCTTAGGCGAAATTTCGACAAGCTTGTCCTGGGATAGGCGGATCAACGCTTGGCGCACAACGGTGCGGCTTACGTTAAAAAGCTCAGCGATCTCACGCTCGTTCAGCTTTGTCCCTGGGGGCAGTCGGCGGTGATAAATGGCGTCTGAAATAGCGGCGACAATTGTCTGGGTCAGCATGATCTACCTTAGCCCTCTCGTTCGTTGGGCGTGCACGGGTTGCGAACATAGCACCAAAATGTAACACGACACCAACTGTGTCACCGTTTGAAACACGCGCCGTACACAAAAATTGAACGCATTGTATACAGATTCGTGAGTTATTCTGACCCTTAGGTCAGAAAAATGCATTATTAAACAATAGGATAACAGAGTAAGCACACCTCCGATGGATCGATCTGGCACGGAATCTGCTCTGTTTTTGGCTCAACCACGTACCTGCAAGCGGATACAAAAAAACTATCCGTCGTAAAAAACCGGCTAAACTGGTATACCAGATAGGCGATCTGGGAAGCCTGACAGGTTTTTTGGCACACAAAAATAACATTGGCAATCGCTAGCCCTGAGGACTCCACACGTGAACCAACAACTCAAGCCTCTCTTGGACGACAAAACCTACCTCCGTCACTTCTGGCATCCCGTATGCACCCTGAACGAGTTCGAGCGTGCTAACCCTAGCGGGCATGGCCCTATGGGCGTTACCTTGCTAGGAGAACGGTTGGTGATCGCCAGGCTGAACTCGAATATTGTTGCTGCGGCTGACCGATGTGCACATAGATCGGCCCAGCTATCTATAGGGCGAGTCTGTAGCCATGCTGGGACAGATTATTTGGAGTGCCCTTATCACGGCTGGCGTTATGATCAAGAGGGCGCTTGTAAGCTCATTCCTGCTTGCCCAGATAAGAGTATTTCTCCTCGTGCCAAAATATCTTCCTACGATTGTGAAGTAAGATACGGCATTGTCTGGGTTCGACTAGACAATAGCTTTGACTGTACTCAGATTCCCTATCTGAGTGACTACGAAAACCCTGATATGCAAGTGATAGTTGCAGATTCGTACATTTGGAATACTGTTGCTGAGCGACGTTGGGAGAACTTTACTGACTTTTCCCATTTTGCGTTTGTTCATCCAGGTACTCTGTACGATCCATTTTTCGCTAGTCATCCTACGGTATATGTAAACCGAGTTGGTGGGGAAATGCAGTTCAATCTCGCGCCACCGCGAGAAATGAAAGGTATACCCCCTGAAGCGCCTATGGGGGATTTCACCTACCGCTGCACCATGCCTTATTCCGTAAACCTCGAAATCAAATTGTGGAAAGATGACTCGCGTTTCATCTTGTGGACTACCGCCAGCCCGGTTGATGCCACAACCTGCCGCAATTTCATGATCATAGTTCGCGAGAAAGACAATCAGCCAGATCACATGCACCTGGCTTTCCAGAAGCGGGTGCTGGATGAGGATCAGCCGGTAATTGAGTCTCAATGGCCTCTGGAGATTCAAACGTCTGAGGTCTCTGTGGCTACTGATAAGGTTTCTATCCAGTTCCGCAAATGGCATAAGGAATTGTCTGTTGCTGCAGTTGAAGGGCGTGAAGCGTTTCGCAGCTCGGTTTTGACAACGGTTATTGAAGAAGAGCAGTAATACAAAGTATTACGTGTCGCGCCGATGGTGCGACACTTTCCTCGTGCATAGGCAGAAGCCAGAACGCGAGACATTATAATTATTAGCTTGGGTGATGCTCATGCAATCTCTTGCCCTGCGGAAAAAAACAAACGTTTATAAGGTCATGTTCATGGGGTGGCAACATGTGCTTGTGATGTATGCAGGTGCTGTCGCTGTACCGCTGATTTTGGGCGCGGCACTTAAGTTGCCTAAAGACCAAGTGGCCTTCTTGATTAATGCTGATCTATTCGCGTGCGGTATTGCAACGCTGATTCAGTGCATCGGGTTCGGGAATGTTGGCATCCGACTACCTGTAATGATGGGTGTTACCTTTACAGCTATCGGGCCCTTGGTTGCAATTGGTACCGATCCCCAGGCAGGTCTGCTGCAAATCTTTGGGGCGACCATAGCTGCCGGTCTATTTGGGTTCCTGGTAGCACCCTTTATTGGAAAATTAATCCGATTTTTTCCACCTGTTGTGACAGGAACGGAGATCTTAGCTGTAGGTTTGTCGCTGATGGTGGTAGCGGCCAGTTGGTCTGCGGGTGGATATGGGAATCCAGATTTCGGAAATCCTTTATATTTGTCGATAGCTGCTGCAGTCTTAGTAGCAATTTTAATCATTGTTAGATTCGCTAGAGGGTTCTTATCCAACATTTCGATTCTGCTTGGTATGATGTTCGGCTTTCTTTTGGCCTTAAGTGCTGGACAGATCGATTTTAGCGACGTAAGTCGGGCTCCATGGTTCGGGATCGTTGTGCCTTTTCACTTCGGTGTCCCGCAGTTTAGCCTGTGGCCTATTGTTGCAATGTGCATCGTTATGTTGGTCACATTTATCGAATCTACCGGCATGTTCCTGGCGCTAGGAGAGGTCGTCGATAAGCCGGTAGGGGAAAAGGAACTCGTTAGGGGCTTCAGAGCAGATGGTGTTGGTACAATGCTGGGGGGTGTATTTAATACATTTCCCTATACCTCATATGCTCAGAACATTGGCTTAATCAGTATAACTGGCGTGAAAAGCAGGTGGGTGTGTGCCCTGGCTGGATTCTTTTTAGTGCTTCTGGCGCTGTTTCCTAAGGTTGCGATGATAATTGCGTCCATTCCGCCGTACGTGCTCGGGGGTGCAGGTTTAGTAATGTTTGGCATGGTAGCTGCGAGCGGTATAAAGGTTCTTTCGCGGGTTAGCTTCGCTGATAATAAAAACCTATATGTTGTAGCAATCAGTGTGGCGATAGGAATGATTCCTGTGGTTTCGCCCCAGTTCTTTGCCAAGCTGCCTAAAGATATGGCTCCAATTCTTGAAAGCCCAGTGCTCCTGACAGCCATCTGCGCTGTTGTTTTGAATGTCTTCTTCAATGGTTTCGGTAGTGCGGAGGAGACAAAGAACTCACTGTTAACTGCTGCGAAAGAAGCTGAAGTCTGATTTCACACCAACCCTAAGAGAGAAGAATAATGAAAAAGATGTTCTTGCTTGGCTGTGCAGGTCGTGGGGTTCAACCTTCGTCCATTCATAAGCCTGTATCTGACAAAGAGCTTCCCATCATGGAGCAGTTCCGGCTCCAGAAGGAGTCGGGGCTCTGGGACTTCGTAGATCGGATTCCAGTGGGTACTTCTGAATTAGACGAGTATATTAAAGCAAGCCAGACTTACTCGCTGCCAGTCTATAGCGGGAGCTGGACGTATACCTTGGGTGCAGATGAACAACGAATCCGCGAGAATATTGATCAGACGATCGCAGTTGGAGCGAAATATCATAATTTGATGGTCTGGGCGAAACACGCCGATGGGCATTATATTACTGATGAAGAGGTTGCGATCTCTTATCTGAATGCGTATGAATACGCTGAAAAAAGAGGAGTAATTATTACTTTTGAGAATCATGTCGATATGTGGTCGGAAGACCCGCGGCGAGTTGCAAAAGTTGCGGATATGGTCGAACGTCATGGAATACCATTCAATATCTGTATGGATTATAGCCATTGCATTTTTAAGGTTGAGAATGAGGTGGAGATCGCCGTTGCCCAGTTACGCGGTGATCAGGAAGGCACCCGTAGACTTGATCCATTTAATGACGACAGCTACGCGGACGAATGGCTTGCTCGTAATACTGTGCATTGGGCCCAAGTGCGGCCAGCAGCGCCCAATGGGCCACGTAACTGGTGGGCAGGTGAAACTGGCCCATGGGATGGCCTAGGCTATGATCGACCAGGTCGCTCAATCCAATACCCGTTCAGCAATCCAAAATCAGGCGAATGGCACACAGATTTTTGGCACGCTCATAAACTTGCTCCAACCAAAGAGTTGATTCGGAAAGTCATAGATAGCTATATTGCCGAGGAAAACTCTAGTCTCCGTTTGATGACTATCGACAATATTAACCTTGCGGCTTACGGCACTGGCTGGAAGTACGATATGTATGCTGACAGCTGCTTGGTCGCTCAGTTTGTTCGAGAGCTCTATGCGGAGCGCATGGCTATCCACCTTGCCAAAAACGAACAGGGTAACGATTTCGTAAACCAATATCGGAATCAGGTTTGATCACCCCCTTGTATTTTGCCAAGGGCCAAGTCATCACTGTTTAGTCTACTTGCTCGGGAATTGTAGAGATCCTGGATCTCGTTTCCAGTCAATTCTCGAGCTATAACCTGGTATACCAGATGAGCAATGTGAAAAACCAAAGGTGCCAAAATGTCTTCCGATGAAGTAATCTTTAATGATTGGCATCCAGTCGCTGCTTTGGATGATGTGGCTCTGGAAAAGCGCTACCGTTGCCGATTGCTCGGGCGAACTGTCAGCTACGTAAAAAGCGTTGAGGGTGTGAACGCCTTATGGGAGCAAAGTGCAGAATCCGTGTCCCGCATCCACGCCAGGGAAATTTATGGAGTTCTCTGGTTGTCATTTGCCGAGCAGCCCACGGAAATGTTTGACATTCCGGAATTCAACGAGGCGGATCGCCGTATTGTCAGTGCGGGTTCTGTACGTGTCAATGTGTCCGGTCTGCGTGCCATCGAGAATTTTCTGGATATGGCGCACTTCCCATTTGTGCATACCGATATTCTGGGAGCTGAGCCGTTGACCGAGGTTGAACCTTACAAGGTTCACCACGATGAAGAGAGAGATGAGATATTCGCGACAGAATGTCGATTTCCTCAGCCCAAGGGTTCTGCTACAGCGGTAGAGCCTATTGATATGCAGTACATTTACAGAGTTACTCGGCCATATTCAGCAATTCTTTATAAAACTTGTCCCCCACAGCCGGATCGTTGGGATGCTTTGGGGCTCTTTATCCAGCCTGTCGATGAAGATTGGTGCATAGCTCACACCATCATGTGTTACGTCGATGAGGTTAACTCGGATCAGCAGCTTCGACATTTCCAACAAACGATCTTTGGCCAAGACCTGATGATCCTGATTAACCAGGTACCCAAGCGTCTCCCTTTGGCTGCTAGTCGGGAAAGTCCAGTTCGCGCTGACGTTTTAGCGACCGCTTATCGTCGATGGATGCGTGAGAAAGGCGTGCAGTACGGAACCCTGCGGGACTGAATAACAAGAATCAATAAAGAGGTAAGCGCCGTGAATAAAATTGACTTGAACCAGTGGTTCCCCATCGCTACTCCTGAAGATCTACCCATGCGTCACGTGTATCATGCGACGCTCATGGGACAAGAGATGGCGGTTTGGCGAGACGACAACGGAAATATCAACGTTTGGGAAAACCGTTGTCCTCACCGGGGCCTTCGACTGACTTTGGGAGCAAATACTGGCACCGAAGTCCGCTGCCAGTATCACGGTTGGACTTATGAAACTGGCACAGGTGGGTGTACATTTGTTCCAGCTCATCGAGATGCCACTGAGCCAAGCAAAGCTCGTGTGAATACATTTCCTGCGCGCGAGAAGCATGGGCTGGTTTGGACGTCATTAGGCCAGCCTGAGGGAGAGCCAATCTCCATCCTCGATGATGCGCAATTGGTCAATGCTGTAAAAACTAATCTTCACACTACCGTTATTGGCACCGACAGTGATTATCTGATCAGTGTCTTGCGAGCTAACTTGTCAGCATTCGTTGATGTTTTTGGTGTGACTGATGTCGATGATTTGCATCTCAAAACCATGCATCACGACCGAGCGATAATCGTCACGAAGGTTGGCGCGCTTGCAATCCACCTCTATCTGCAACGGGCAACCGTCACCAAGACTCTCGTTCATGCTCAAGCATTAACACCAGGTCGTTCAGGTTATGAGCTCCAGAAGAGTTTCGCATTCGCTATGAGCGCGATCCGTCGACTATCAGAGGCGGCGACTTCGGATTTGATTCACATCAATGATATTAGTGATCAGACTGTCGACAACGTTGAGTTAGTGACAGAAAATCTTACTAAAGCACCACCTGCCGAATATATTTGCGAAGTTGTAACCCGATCGCAGGAAACGAGTGACATCTGCTCGTATTGGCTCAAGCCTATTGGGCATCCGTTACCCACGTTCACTGCTGGTATGCACATCAGCATCACCACGCCTGAAGGATGTATCCGGCAGTACTCATTGGTGAATGCACCTTGGGAGCAAGAATCTTTCATCATTGGCATTAAAAAAGAACTACAGTCGCGTGGTGGTTCGAAGTCGATGCATGAACAGGTAAAGGTCGGTACCCAGTTGAAAGTAACGCTGCCTCGTAATGGCTTCCCTTTCGTAGAGACGGGTAAGCGTCCTATCCTTGTGGCGGGCGGCATTGGTATTACTCCAATCCTCTGTATGGCTCAAGCGCTCGATGAGCAAGGTACGCCATTTGAGATCCATTATTTCGCCCGAGGTGAAGAGTACGTACCTTTCCTGGAACGACTGAACGCATTGGGCGAGAATTTGAACCTGCACTTTGGTCTTGGGCCTGAGGAGACCAAAGAAAAACTTGCTGATATCATGTGGGAGCATGAGCCTCAAAGCATTGATATCTACACTTGTGGCCCGCAACCTATGATAGAAACTGTGTCGTCGGTGGCAATTGCCCATGGCGTAAGTGAAGAATCAATTAGATTCGAGTTCTTCAGTAAGAAGAATGACGCTCCTGTTTCAGACGAAGAGTACGAAGTTGAATTGAGTAAGTCTGGTCAAAGTTTCATTGTGCCTGCTGGCTCGACGCTGCTACAGGCGTGCTTGGAAAATAACGTGCAGATTGAGGCTTCTTGCGAGCAGGGTGTCTGCGGCACCTGCATAACTGCGGTTCTTTCTGGCGATCTCGAACACCACGATACCTATCTTTCCAAAAAAGAAAGGGAAAGTGGCAAGTGGATAATGCCGTGTGTTTCGCGCTGCAAATCCAAGAAAATTGTTCTCGACCTGTGAGGCCTCAATCGTGATCACACTCTATGACTATGAGCTTTCCGGAAACTGCTACAAGGTGAGACTTTTTTTGTCGATCCTCAAGCTGGAGTACAAGATTGAACCGGTGGAATTTTATCCTTCCCGTGAGCATAAGTCGGAGAAATTTCTCAAAATTAATCCACTTGGCCAACTTCCCGCGCTTACTGACGGTGATTTAGTCCTGCGTGATGCCCAAGCTATCTTGGTTTATTTAGCTACTCAATATGACAAGACTGGATACTGGTACCCGATCGCGCGCCCTGATCTCATGGCCGAAGTGCAAATGTGGATCGCCTTTGCTGACAGTCTAACCAGCACTATTTCAGCAGCTCGACTTCATGATCTTTTTTTCTTCGAGTTCGATGTTCAGTCCTGTCGCGATCGCGCTCATCAACTGCTCAAAATTTTAGATGAACATCTCTGGTTCCGCGATCTGAAGGGGCTACAGTACATCTGCAGTTCGTTGCATCCGACGATTGCCGATATCGCATGCTTCCCTTATATCGTATTGGCTGATGAGGGGGGGGTATCACTTGAGGACTACCCGGCGATCCGTCGCTGGGTAGATCGTGTCAAGCGTCTTCCAGGGTTCACTGTTATGTCAGGTGTCTTCCCCACCTCGTCAGCATCCGAAAGCTCAGAGAAGCCAGTCAGCGCTTAGCCTAAAGGGTGTTTGAGAATTCTACTCAGACACCCGACTTTACTCTGTAACTACTAATAGGACTACGATGATGAGCATTACCAAGATTTCGTCACAAAGAAGTTTTGATGGTTCGTATAACCGGTTCAAGCATCAATCCCAAGTGCTTGGTTGCGAAATGACCTTCGGTATTTACCTACCCCCCAATATGGAATCGAGGCCAAGCGTTCCGGTGCTTTATTGGCTTTCCGGCCTGACGTGCACTGACGAGAATTTCATGCAAAAAGCTGGCGCACATCGACTGGCGGCTGAGTTGGGCATGGCTATTGTTGCACCGGATACCAGTCCTCGGGGAGAGCATGTACCCGATGATGTAGATAAGTCTTGGGATTTTGGGCATGGTGCCGGTTTTTACATCAATGCTACTGAAGAGCCTTGGGCAAAAAACTATCAGATGCATGACTATATTGTAGAGGAGCTACCTGCGCTTATCGAAGCCAATTTCCTTGTGTCAGATAAGCGGGGCATCAGCGGACATTCCATGGGCGGTCACGGCGCTCTGATTTGCGCGCTGCGAAATCCTGGTCGTTATCTTTCGGTTTCCGCATTTTCGCCCATAACCAATCCTGTTAAAACGCCCTGGGGGCATAAGGCTTTCAGTCAGATGTTGGGTGACAATATCCAGAAGTGGCGGGAGTGGGATACCTGCGAATTGATGTCAAATGCTCAAGAACGGTTGCCTTTGTTGATAGATCAGGGAGCTGAGGACGAGTTTTTGCATAGCCAGCTCAAACCCGGGTCGTTATCTTCTATAGCGTCGCGTTCTGGGCATGTGGCTAATATTCGTATCCATCATGGCTATGATCATAGTTATTATTTCGTCGCGTCGTTTATTGAGGATCATCTGCGCCATCACGCCAGCGCGTTGGTCGAAGGCTAAATATTAAAGTTCATAATTAATCTCTATATGGAACCTTGCAGCACGGAGGGGTCATGAATAGTGTTGAGTATCAAATATTTTCGGGGGAAGCCTTTAGGAATCTCAGGAGTTCCTCTTTATTGCAGGGTAAGAAATTGCTGGGTAGTGGAAGCTTCAGTCTCGTTTTTGAGGGTAGTGAAGCAGACACCGTATTCCATCTTTCCATAGACAATGCAGGACATGATTTTTCGGTTAAAGCGAAGCAGCACTCAGTAGATGGAGTGGCCAGAATACATAGGGATTTCGGTGCTGTTGCGCTGTATCAAGATGACGCTTTGTATCCTGACTACCTTTGGCTGGCTGAGTTGGAACTATTGCATCCGCTTTCGAGTTCCCCTGCAGCCTTTCGTGAAGTTCAAGATCTACTGCGTATTCTCACTGGCGTTACAGAAGGGGTGATTTACTCTACCTTTAGCGAGAAATGTAAGTTGCTAGCGAGACTCAACCATGTTCCGATTTATCCTCGGACGATGCGATGCACCCAGGCGTTGAGAAAGCTTTTATTTAAGTATGTAACGACAACTTCTTGTGATATTGATATTCGGATATCTAATTTTATGATCCGACCATACACTGGAGAGGTGGTTTTAAATGGCCCCGTAAATTGGCTGTGTGATATCTCACCGGAGCGCCAAGCTCGGTTAGCCCATTCGGAAATTATCCTTGACGGCACTCTTGCTCCGCAGGAATCAGCTCAGATCCTTCCATTTCAGCGTGTCGGGCAAGCCTAAGCCTGAACTTCAAATATAAGAGTGCGCTATGATGTGAGATTGATACGTAGCGCCATCGAGTGTGAGGATATTGCCTTGCGAATTGGTATCCCGAAAGAAACCCTGGCGGGCGAAACGCGCGTTTCTGCAACTGTTGATACGATAAAAAAATATTTGCTCCAGGGGCATCAGGTAATTGTTGAGTCAGGAGCTGGGCTATGTGCTGCAATTCCAGATTCAGCGTACAAGGAATGCGGGGCATCGATAGGCACTATGAGCGATGCATACGGCTGTGAAGTCATACTAAAAGTACATCCGCCAACGGATGAGGAGCAGAGTTTTATAAGTGAGGGAAGCTTACTTGTGGGTATGCTCAATCCTTTCGATGACCTCATGATAGGAAAAATGGCAGTACGCGGCATCACCGCCTTCGCCCTGGAAGCCGCGCCGCGCACCTCGCGGGCGCAGAGCCTTGACGTATTGTCGTCGCAGGCCAACATCGCCGGCTACAAGGCTGTGTTGCTGGCCGCCCATCACTACCCACGCTTCATTCCCATGCTGATGACCGCCGCCGGTACCGTTAAGGCCGCGCGCGTGTTGATCCTGGGTGCAGGCGTTGCCGGCCTGCAGGCGATTGCCACGGCCAAGCGCCTGGGCGCGGTGATCGAGGCGTCCGATGTACGCCCGGCGGTGAAGGAGCAGATCGAGTCGCTCGGCGCCAAGTTCATCGATGTGCCGTACGAGACCGATGAAGAGCGTGAATGCGCCCAAGGCGTAGGCGGCTATGCTCGGCCAATGCCGGCCAGCTGGATGCAGCGCCAGGCCCAAGCCATACATGAGCGGGCCAAACAGGCCGATATCGTCATTACCACCGCTCTGATCCCCGGGCGCAAGGCGCCGACCCTGCTCAGCGCAGAAACCGTGGCACAGATGAAGCCCGGCTCGGTGGTTATCGACCTCGCCGCAGCCCAGGGCGGCAACTGCCCGCTGACGGTCGCCGACCAGGTGGTGCAGGCAAACGGCGTGACCATCGTCGGCCCGACCAACCTGCCGGCCCAGCTGGGCGCCGATGCCTCGGCGCTGTATGCACGCAACCTGTTGGACTTCATGAAGCTGCTGTTCGACAAGGACGGCGCACTGGTCATCAACCTCGAAGACGACATCGTCGCGGCCTGCCTGATGTGCCGCGACGGACAGGTCGTCCGCAAGAACGGCTAAGGAGCACGACAATGGAAGACATGCTGATTTCGCACGGCATCTACAACCTGATCATCTTCGTGCTGGCCATCTATGTGGGTTACCACGTGGTGTGGAATGTCACCCCGGCACTGCACACGCCGCTGATGGCGGTCACCAACGCCATTTCGGCGATCGTCATCGTCGGCGCCATGCTGGCTGCGGCCCTGACCGTGACCACTGCGGGCAAGCTGATGGGCACCCTGGCGGTGGCCCTGGCAGCGGTCAACGTGTTCGGCGGCTTCCTAGTCACACGCCGCATGCTTGAGATGTTCAAAAAGAAAACCAAGAGCGAGGCGCAATAATTAGCATGAGCATGAATCTGGTAACGCTCCTCTACCTCGTCGCCTCGATGTGTTTCATCCAGGCACTCAAAGGCCTGTCGCACCCGACCACTTCGCGGCGCGGCAACCTGTTCGGCATGATCGGCATGGGGCTGGCGATCCTCACAACGATCGGCCTCATCTATAAGCTTGGTACCGAGCTAGCTACCGACGGCATCGGCTACGTGATCGTCGGCCTGCTGGTCGGCGGTACCGCCGGTTCGATGATGGCCAAGCACGTCGAGATGACCAAGATGCCGGAACTGGTCGCCTTCATGCACAGCATGATCGGCCTGGCCGCGGTGTTCATTGCCATCGCCGCCGTACTGGAGCCGCAGTCGATGGGCATCGTCACCGCTATCAGCGATCCGATCCCCACTGGTAATCGCCTTGAGCTGTTCCTTGGCGCGGCGATCGGTGCCATCACCTTCTCCGGTTCCGTGATCGCCTTCGGCAAACTGTCGGGCAAGTACAAGTTCCGCCTGTTCCAAGGCGCACCGGTACAGTTCGCCGGCCAGCACAAGCTGAACCTGATCTTGGGCCTGACCACCATTGCCCTGGGCCTGCTGTTCACCTTCACCGGCCACTACAGCGCTTTCGCCCTAATGCTGGCCTTGGCCTTCGTCATGGGCGTGCTGATCATCATCCCAATTGGCGGCGCTGACATGCCGGTGGTGGTGTCGATGCTTAACAGCTACTCGGGCTGGGCCGCAGCCGGTATCGGCTTCTCGCTGAACAACTCGATGCTGATCATCGCCGGCTCGCTGGTGGGTTCGTCGGGTGCGATCCTCTCGTACATCATGTGCAAGGCCATGAACCGGTCGTTCTTCAACGTCATCCTCGGCGGTTTCGGCGGCGATACCGGTGCCGGCGCGGCGCAAGGCTCGCAAGAGAAGCGCCCGGTGAAGTCCGGATCGGCAGATGACGCGACCTTCCTGCTGAGCAACGCAGACAGCGTGATCATAGTCCCGGGCTACGGCCTGGCAGTAGCTCGCGCCCAGCATGCGCTGAAGGAGTTGACCGAGAAGCTGACTCACAACGGTGTGACCGTTAAGTACGCGATCCACCCGGTGGCGGGGCGTATGCCCGGGCACATGAACGTGCTGCTGGCCGAGGCCGAAGTACCGTACGACCAGGTGTTCGAGATGGAAGACATCAACGCCGAATTCGGCCAGGCCGACGTGGTGCTGGTGCTGGGCGCCAACGACGTGGTCAACCCGGCGGCGAAGAACGATCCGAAATCGCCGATCGCCGGCATGCCGATCCTCGAGGCGTTCAAGGCCAAGACCATCATCGTCAATAAACGCTCGATGGCCAGCGGTTATGCCGGTCTGGACAACGAGTTGTTCCACCTGGACAAGACCATGATGGTGTTCGGTGATGCGAAGAAAGTTATCGAAGACATGGTGAAAGCGGTAGCTTGACTGAAATTGACTATCAAGGGCGCTGGCTAGCGCCCATGATTAGTTTTGTTGCGCAGTCATATTTTGCCAGTGATGCGGATTGGTTTTAGAGCGCTTAGTGCTCTAGCAGAGATAATAAATAGAACAGTGTCTAAGCTGGTAACACTTGACGTAGTGAGGTACTAGTATGTCATCCACTGGCTATCGAGAATTTACGCATTCCGAACCTATGCAGTCCGTCGGTTTTCTCTTGCTTGATAATTTTACTCTGATATCTCTTGCGTCTGCTGTTGAGCCTCTGCGTATGGCGAATCAACTATCTGGTAGGGAATTGTATCGTTGGAGTACCCTTAGTGCCGATGGTGGACAAGTATGGGCCAGTGATGGACTTCAAATTACTCCAGACACTGGCGTTAGCAATGCACCGATGATGGATACGGTGATAGTATGCGGGGGAGTTGGGATACAGCGTACTGTTACGAGAGATCATATCATGTGGCTCCGTTCGCAAACTCGCAGATCCCAGCGTATCGGTGCGGTATGCACGGGTAGCTGGGCTCTAGCGTGTGCAGGGTTGCTGGATGGTTTTGATTGCAGCGTGCATTGGGAATGCTTAGCTGGTATGCAAGAAGCTTTTCCTCATGTTAATTTGAGTACCAAACTTTTTACCCTGGATCGAAATAGAATAACCTGCTCTGGTGGTACTGCACCTCTAGATATGATGTTGCACTTAATAACCCGAGATCATGGTCGTGAGCTTTCCGCTGCGATTTCCGAGATGTTCGTCTATGAGCGGATTCGGAATGAACATGATCATCAACGTGTTCCATTGAAGCATATACTTGGTGCTAATCAGCCTAAGCTGCAAGAAATAGTTGCGTTGATGGAGTCTAATACAGAGGAGCTAATTGATTTAGATGAGTTAGCTGAATATGTATCAGTGTCTCGCCGTCAGCTGGAGCGGATTTTTCAGAAATACTTGGGTTGCTCTCCATCTCGTTACTATCTAAGACTACGATTGATTCGTGCTCGTCAATTGTTGAGGCAAACAAATATATCAATAGTTGAGGTTGCTTCGGTTGTCGGTTTTGTCTCTACACCACACTTTACAAAGTGTTATCGTGAGTGCTTCGGTTATCCTCCACGAAACGAGCGCGTCATCTCTGATAATAAGCGTGTGGGGAAGGTGATAGTGGGTGTGTCTTCCCGGAGAGACGTATATTTGAAGTTAGGTGAAGGTGGCGGTGAGTCAACGCTTGGTAGTGTAAAGTAATAAGCTGAGATATTCGTTGCGTTGATAGGTGTGCTTGCTTCAATATATGCAGGAAATTCAAGGAGCAAAATGAATAACGACTGCTAGAATTGATTTTGCAACTCAGCTTCTCATTGACGCAGGCATTGCTAACGGGATGCGTGTATTAGATACCGGCTGCGATTCGGGTGACGTCGCCTTTCTCCTGAGTGGCATAGTTGGGATGACTGGTGAAGTCGTAGGGATCGACCATGATAAGGATGCGCTTGGTAGGGCGCGCAATCGCTCAAATATTGACCACCTGCGGATTCCCACAATCTTCGAATATGAGCTTCTCGACATGCCCGAATCGCTTGGGTCGTTCGAAGCCGGGTGACATGGCATACTCGGCAAAATGTCGATAGAAACGCTGCTAAACACCAATGGCATCGGCAACTATCAGATTGCCCTTGGCAACGGTGCTCGCGTAGTAACGGTACGCCGTGAGAGGATAGCCGTCGAGAACGCACTCGTTCAATATTCGCAACCATTTGCTGTCCCAGCGCCAAAGCCTCTTGCTCATCACTTTGAAGCTATGTTCCAGTGGACACGAAGATCTATTTGTACGGAGATTACTCGGCGGTTCGAAGCGTACAGGCAAAGAGGGGAGGCGGGTTGCCACCTCCCTCGGTCATTAATGGTTTGCAGCGACTCCAGATGCGAGCGGTGCGTCCCATTCACCGCCTAAGGCCTTAAACAAGGTCACCTGATTTTCGAATTTTTGCAGGCGCAGTGCGATCAGGCTTTGTTGAGCGGTGTACAGCGTTCGCTGTGTGTCGAGCACATCTAGATAGCGCGATATTCCGGTGTCGTAGCGCTGCTGAACCAGGGTAAAGGCGTTTTCTGCTGCTTGAAGTCGAACGGTCTGGGTTTCCAGGCGATCATCAATATTGGCGCGGATAGCTAACGCGTCTTTAACCTCTCTGAACGCTACCTGAATCGTTTTTTGATACTGCGCAACAGCCAACTCTCTATTAGTTTCTGCGACCTTCAGGGAGGCGTCGAGTGCACCTCCGGTGAATATCGGCACGTTGATTTGGGGCATGAACGACCACGATCGGTTGGAGCCCGAGAATAAAGTGCCTAAGGAATCGCTAGCTCTCCCCACGCCAGCTGTAAGGCTGATGCTTGGGAAGTAGGCAGCTCTAGCTGCTCCGATATTCGCATTCGCACCTTTGAGGGAGTGCTCCGCTGCGATTATGTCAGGACGATGCTGCAATAGATCCGATGGTAAGCCCTCATTTATGACGCTGCCCGCCATTATTGATTCTATGTTAGTTGTTGGTAATAGGGATGCCGGCAGAGGATGGCCTAGCAACTGTTCCAGCATGTTCTCATCGGCAGAAATAGCAGTGTGCCAAGCGAGCTCGTCGTCGCGTGCGGTTTCGAGCTCTGCCAGGGCTTGGTGTGTTTCCAGCTGTGAGGAGGAGCCAGTCTGTTCGAGATCCGTTTGAAGTTGGTATCCATCCTGACGACTGCGTACGGTTTCTTGGGCTACCTGCAATTGCTCTAGATCTGCCGCAAGGCGGAGGTACGTATGAATGACCTCTGAGGTTAACGCGAGCTCCGCGCTTCGACGAGCGGCGACAGTTGACAAGTAATCCTGGATAGCCCGGTTTTCAAGACTGCGAATTTTTCCGAAGAAGTCCAGCTCCCATGACGTAATCCCGACCCCGAGTTGGTATACGCGGCTAGTTTCTGCCTCGCCGGTGCTCGAAACAGATGCTGGGGTTCGGCCTGTCGTGCCATTGAAGCCAGCTCCCATCGTAGGTACTAATTCAGAGCGTTGAATGCGGTATTGAGCTCTTGCTCGTTCTACATTTAAAGCGGCAATCACCAGATCTTGGTTGTTGTCGAGCGCAATTTTAACGACGCGGCGAAGCTTCTGATCAGTTATCAAGTCTCTCCACTGAGTTACGGTTGCCATGGATTTTTGGTTTGGCTTATTAAGAGCTCGTTCAATATTCCAGCTGTCACTGATCTTCGCGGATGGCTTTTCGTAATTCGGTGCAAGGGTTCCGTTACAACCGCCCACTATCAAGCTTGAGACCACCAAGCCCAATCGGCAAATCGTATTAACGTTGCTCATTTAGCGTGCTCCTCATCCCGACTAGCCACTCGTTTTTTGTTTTTACTGAAGGCCGTGGAGACGACGACATAAAACAATGGAATGAAGAAAATCGCGAGGAACGTAGCAGTTAACATGCCGCCGATCACACCGGTACCAATAGCATGCTTACTACCTGCGCTTGCTCCGTGCGAGATTGCAAGCGGGATGACGCCCATTGTGAACGCCAACGATGTCATGACTATCGGGCGCAAACGTAGGCGTGATGCTTCGATCGCTGCCTCGCGGATGCTACGACCGCCTTTCTCGTAGAGCTCCTTGGCAAATTCAACGATAAGAATTGCGTTCTTCGCGCAAAGGCCAACTGTAGTGAGGAGCCCGATTTGGAAAAAGGCATCATTTTCGAGTCCTCGAGCTAGCGTGGCAAGCACTGTCCCAATTACGCCTAGTGGTATGACAAGCATCACAGCAAACGGTACTGACCAGCTTTCATACAGTGCTGCCAGACACAAGAATACAGCGATAACCGAGAGTACATAGAGAGCGACAGACTGAGAGCCTGATAGGCGCTCTTCGTATGACAAACCTGTCCATTCGATACTGAAGCTCTTAGGGAGCGTCGCTGCTACTTCTTCGATAGCTTTCATCGCCTCACCTGAGCTGTAACCAGGGGCAGGTTGGCCCATCATTTCGATAGCGGGTGCCCCATTGTACCTTTCAAGCTTAGGTGATCCATAAGTCCAGTAGCCTTTCGCAAAAGAGGCAAACGAGACCATCTCCCCGGCCTTGTTTCGAACGTACCATTTGGCAAAGTCGTCAGGAGTGATTCGTGACGTCGGTACCCCCTGAACATATACGCGTTTAACGCGTTCACGGTCGATGAAATCGTTGACGTAGGACGAACCCCACGCGGCACTCATGGTGGTGTTTACATCCGCGAGCGTAACTCCGAAAGCCCTGGCTTTTTGGTCGTCAATGGTTATCTGATACTGAGGCTCATCTCCTTTACCATTTGGCCTTACTAGTGCGAGTTCAGGCCGCTTTGAGGCCGCCTCCAATAGCGTTGCCCTGGCCTTCATCAAATGTTCATGGCCTTGCCCGCTGAAGTCTTGCAGAAAGAAGTTGAAACCGGTTGCATTGCCCAGCTCCATGATCGCGGGAGGCATGAATGCTAATGCAACGGCTGATTTCATTTGACTAAAGCGAGCCATTGAGCGCGCCTGGAGTTCGGCTGCGGTGGTTTTTCGTTGATCCCAAGGCTTGAGCATGACAAACGCCATACCTGAGTTTTGCCCACGCCCAGCGAAATTCCAGCCATTTACGGCAAACACTGAATCAACAGTTTCGCCTTCTTCATTCAGAAGATAAGATGTTACCTCCTTCAGCGCGGCGTCTGTCTGATCTGCCGTACTGTTTGCTGGTAGCTCTACCTGAGCCAAGATGAAACCTTGGTCTTCATCCGGCAAAAACGAGGTAGGCAGTAGCGGGAACAGCAAGCCTAGGCCGGCAACGATTAGGATGAATGCGCTTAGTGACCGTTTTGGGCTTTTAAGGACACCAGAAATACCGCGCTCGTACTTGTTGGCACTCTCTTCGAACATCCGGTTGAACCAATCGAAGAACCCTTTTTTCTCGTGATGTCCATGAGCAGGTTTCAATAGAGTTGCGCAAAGTGTCGGCGTGAATATCAACGCAACGAATACGGATAGGGCCATTGCAGTGACGATAGTGAGGGAGAACTGTCGGTAAATCACCCCAGTTGATCCGCCAAAGAACGCCATCGGAATAAATACTGCTGACAATACTAATCCGATGCCCACCAATGCCCCTGAAATCTGCTCCATCGATTTGCGGGTAGCTTCTAATGGTGAAAGGCCTTCTTCCTCCATAATGCGCTCTACGTTCTCAACAACCACAATTGCGTCGTCGACTAGTAGGCCAATCGCTAATACCAGACCAAACATGGTCAAGATGTTAATCGTGAACCCAAATGCTGCCATGACACCAAATGTGCCAAGAAGTACGACAGGCACTGCCAGTGTAGGAATTATCGTGGCGCGAATATTTTGAAGGAAGAGATACATGATCAAAAATACGAGCACGATCGCTTCAATCAAGGTATGCACGACACCCTTGATAGATTCGCTGACAACGGGAGCTGTATCATAGGGGTAGACGACTTTAACGCCGGCAGGGAGCGTAGGTGCGATCCGATCTAGGGTTTTTTTGACAGCAGCTACGGCGTCGAGCGTGTTACCCCCAGCTGCTAGTCTAAGGGCAATGCCTGCAGTAGGTTTGCCATTCGACATGGCGCTAATGGAGAAGTCATCAGCACCCAGGGCCACTTCGCCGACGTCTGCTAATGTTACCTGCGAGCCATCTGCATTCACCTTCAAAAGAATTTGTTTGAATTCTTCGGGAGTGCGCAGCAAGGATTTTCCAATGACCGTGGCGTTCAGCTGTACTTTACCCGCTAGTGGGCGGCTACCCAGTTGGCCTGAGGAAATTTGAACGTTTTGCTCTTGAATAGCCGCAATCACGTCGCCAGGCATCAAGTTATAGTTGTTGAGCTTAATAGGGTCGAGCCAAACGCGCATTGCGTTCTGAGCGCCCAGCACCATGAAGTCCCCAACCCCGGGCGTACGAGTCAGAGGATCTTGGAGTTGAGATACTACCAGATCACCAAGCGCGTAATTATCAAGGCGACCATCCTCGGACACCAAGGCTGCTACCATCATGAAGTTAAGCTTATACTTAACTACGCGCAAACCGATTTGCTGTACTGATGTTGGTAGCATCGGTGTAGCTAGCGCGAGCTTATTCTGTACTTGTACTTGAGCGGTATCCGGATTCACATTTTGCTCAAATGTGATTACGATAGTCGCGCTGCCGTCCGTGTTGCTCTCCGAACGGATGTAGCGCAGCCCATCTAAGCCATTTAATTGCTGTTCAATGACTTGGGTAACAGTATCCTGAACGGTTTGTGCAGATGCTCCAGGGTAACTGGCAATAATCCCGATGGCAGGAGGGGCTACATCAGGATATTGATTGACGGGAAGCTTAAGAAGCGATAGCCCGCCGGCTAACATTACTACGATTGCAATGACCCAGGCGAAAACTGGGCGATCAATAAAAAACTTTGACATGTAGTCCGCCGTTATTCACCGTGTTGGGTGGTTGCCAGTTTACTATCAAGGGCAGTATTCGAAACTTTCACTTTGATGCCGGGCTGAACGTGCTGGATCCCGTCGACCACCACTCTGGCGCCAGGGACTAGCCCACTAGATACAAGCCATTGTCCGTCAATCGACCTTTCAGTCTTGATGCCGCTTAATTTCACAGTGTCGTCAGAGTTGAGTTCATATATTGAAGCCATGCCTTGGCTATCACGGGATACTGCTCGCTGCGGCACGAGTACTGCGTTTTCACGAGTACCCTCTTCAAGCTCGGCACGTACAAACATCCCAGGCAGCAGCGTTCCCTTTGGGTTTGGAAAAATAGCGCGTAATGTGACCGAGCCCGTACTTTCGTTGACGCTGACCTCTGAAAATTGGAGTTTTCCTGTATATTCGTACTTGCGACCATTTTCCAATACGAGATGGATATTGGCTCGGTCTTCATCATCTGTTTTGAGAAGGCCGTCAGCAATGTCTTGCTTCAGTTGTAGAAGCGAAATCGATGGTTGAACGATGTCCACATAGATGGGGTCGAGCTGCTGAACGGTCGCAAGCGCAGCTGACTGATTGGCAGTAACAAGCGCTCCTTTAGTGACGGTTGATCGACCGATACGCCCAGAGATCGGGGCAGTAATGTCTGTGTACCCCAAATCGATTCGCGCGCTCTCCAAAGCTGCTTGCGCTTGAAGGAACTGCGATCGCGCATCGTCATATTCCTGTTGGCTGATAGCTCGAGACTTCACCAATGTCTCATAGCGTCTCAACAGCGCTTTGGCAGATTCAAAGCTTGCCTGAGCTCGCAGCATCGCTGCGCGGTATGGAGCGGGATCAATTTTGTACAGCAGTTGACCTTGCTTTACTTCAGCGCCTTCTTGGAACGCTCGATTCATCAGAACGCCACCAACCTGAGGACGGATTTCCGCAACAACGTTGGCGCGTGTCCGACCAGGGAGAGTCGTCGAGAGCTGGACTGGTCTTGCTTGGATGGTTATCGCATTGACCTCCGGCTCTGGTTGTCTAGCCGCTACGCTTTCGCCCTCACGACAAGCGGAGAGCATTACGCACGCTGCGATGCCGGTAATGCCGATGACCAGCGGTTTGTCGAATCTCATTTTATGTATCACCAGTCTAGGTGGCTTGACCCACCTATAATTTGTCCCTACACCCCGCTGCCTTTGATGGCAGCTTCGAGCGCACTCATAGGAGGAGAGCGGTTTTCAAAAAATCTAGGTCGCCCGACCCACCTATTTTTAGTGTACACTGATCTGGTTGGTAGGAGGCAAGCTCAGAATCCGCTTGCAGGTCAATGACTGTTGGAGAGCTCAATGGTTGGTAAGAAATCCGGCGATTCCGCAGTGGCGTTGCGCCGTAAAGAGCAGGTGCTGGCCGCGGCGGCAGAGTGCGTGCGCCGAGAGGGTTTTCATCGGACGAGCATGTCCCAAATTTCAGCTGCGGCGGGCATGAGCTCTGGTCACATCCATCATTTTTTTGGAGGGAAGGAGGGCATTATCGAGGGGGTCGTTGCCCGAGAGCATAGTGAGCTCGGTGATTTCGTCGATGAGGTGCGTGTAGCAAGTGATGGGAATGACCCGATCACGGCCCTGGTCAACCTTGTGCCGAAGTGCGCTGAGCGCTACTTGGATAGTAGCAATGCAGCACTGGCGATTGAGATCCTCGCAGAATCTACTCGCAACCCCAAGGTTGCGTCGCTCCTCAAAGAGAACGATGTGAGCGTGAGTGCGTCTTTCAATGAACTATTTGGTGGTAGTTCCGCCGAGGTAAAATCTAGCTGCGAAATCGTTGCCGCACTTTTCGAGGGGCTATCAGCCCGAGCGCTTCGAAATCCTGAGTCGAAGAAGCGGATCGACATGTCCATGCTGCAGCGAGCGGTTGAGCAAATCATGAGGGTTAGCTGAATTTGCGGCATGCCGTGACTTGATTGCGGTTTAGGGAGGGGTGCGGCTCGGCTCACTCCGCCGTTCCTTGGTACCACACCCCTTCGGTTCAATCAGTGCTGGTGCGCTTCTCCAACGAACGTGAGGGTAGCAGACAGGCTCGTTTGTGAGACCTGATTTTCGCCCTCATTCGGTAGTTTGGCTTGTGCTGCTATCACATTAAGGCCGGCATTGCGAACAGTGACAGTCGCTCGGCCTCTTGCATCCGTTTTTACTGGTGTAGCATCTGGCATGCCTCGATAGTCATCAAACAGTGCTAAGTCTGCAATTGGCTTTCCATCAATGGTTACTTCCACGGGAAGGCTATGTCCTACGCCCACCTCGGTTGGGTCTCGCAAGGGGCGAATGACCATCCTCAGACGCAGGTTGGCAGGGATATCGGCATCCGGCTGCAAAATTGCCAAGCTGTATTTGAAGCTGTGCGAGGTGCTGATCGCACCTGGAACCTCTGCCCTAGAGGCGTCAACGGACTTACCGTCTTTTGTTTGACTCCAGACGCCGTTGTCCAACGTGACTGTTAAAACCGCGGGCTTACTGAGGGGGGACAAGCGCGCGTGATCGCTTTCGCGCTGTACAGTAACGGGGATAGTTTTGCCCTTCAGATCATACGCCCAGACTTCTTTGATTTTTTCCGCCGCGTACGGGTCATCTTCAGCACCATGGCCGTAAATCACTTCTAGCTGGCCGTAGCGTTTTTCAGTCCAGATGCCGTGGGCTTCGACTGCCTGGATGCTGAGCAAACTGATGGCGGTTGCGAGGGATAGGGGGAGTCTCATGGAGCTACCTTGTCGTGGTTGGGGAAGGCGTTCTACCTATGAGCGACATCACGCCCCTAAGAAATCAGCCGCTTAGCTTGAAGCATGGATTCGATGGTGCTGCACACTGCAATGCTGTATGGTTAAAGATACACTATAACATAACATTTGGATGTCATTATGTATCGTTCCAGACGCCCCGCTTGGGCTTGGGCTTTTACCGGTGCCGCGTTGAGCACAGGTTTAGGCGTTTCCGAACCGATTTCGGCTGAAGAATTGGAAGCTGCAAGCGGGATCACAGAGCTCGAGGCGATCCAGGTTACTGGTGAGGGAGGAAACAGAAAGCCCATCGAGCCACTATCGCGCGGGAAGGTGAGCAATGCTGTTGAGAGTCTGCCTGCGGGTGTGACTTCAATCACGCAGGAGGACATACAAACGCTTAACGTTGACCGAGATATTTCCAATATTTACCGGCGTGTACCCGGAGTAGTGGCCAACAACATCGATCAGGGCGATACCGGTAATGGATTTCGCATGCGAGGCTTTGCTACCAATGGTACGCACGGTGCCGACGTCGCCGTTTACGTTGATGGTATACCTCAGAACATTCCGTCCAGCCAAGGCGGAGCAGGTCATGGCCCCGTATTTCTGGAATGGTTGACTCCCCAAATGATCAGGAGCGCTAATGTCATTAAAGGGCCGGTGTCTGCTCTGTATGGTGATCAGAATCGGGCTGGAGCGGTGGAAATCGAGACACTGGATGGTGGCAGCGTGGCTTCCAGTATCGGTTTGGACGTTGCCAGTTTCGATGGGCGTCGTACTAACCTGGTGTTGGGCGGTGAATATGAGGGCTTAGAATCGCTGTTCATCGTCGACATTTACAAAACTAACGGATACCGCAAGGCCGCTGAAACCAATCGAGACAATTACTTCTGGAAGTTGAGTAAGGTTATCGACGACGTTAAATATTCTGCGCGCTTCAGTCATTACGAATCGGACTTCAAAAATGACGGTTATCTCAACTTGCCCGCGCTTCGAGCAGGTACGATTGGTCGCCGAGATACCGATAATCTGTACGGCTTCGGCAACGCTAATAGGAACACCTACGTATTCAATCGTGCTCCGGCTTATGACGAAGCGGGCCTGTACTACACAGCGTATTACGAGGATTTTAGACGGGTTCGAGCAATTTCTAATGGCACCAATACTCATAATTACGGAAAAGATGATCGCGATATATATGGGGGTCGACTAGCCTATAACTTCGTTGCGAATGAATCGGCATCATTGATGGTAGGAGCCGATGTCCGGCGCGACAAAGGAATTGCGTTTCGCCAGCAGTATAGAAACTTTGAGCCTACACCAAATTTCTATTACGACTTCGATATGGATCTCATCACATATGGGGTGTTTGCACAAGGTCAATACAAGCCGACCGATTCAGTTAAGTTGATGGCAGGGGTTCGGTATGATCGGTTCGACTATGATATCGAAAATCTGAAATTCCGTGATGCTGACACGGGTTATAATAGTTCTGTTACGACACCTAAGTTTGGCTTGGCTTGGACACCCATTCGAGAACTGGAAATCTTTACGAATGTAGCTCAAGGGTTCCGCTCACCTGCGGCTGAGTATATTAGCTCTGGCAGCAGCAGTGCCTTAGCGCCTAGTGAAACTGGAGGCCAAGTCAATAGCAGTGTTCGGCCAAGCAAGGTAAAGTCCTACGATATTGGATTCACAGTACGTCCTTCTGACCGTTTATCGAGCACCACAGAGTTCTACTACATCGAGAACGACAATGAAACTGTTCAGACCTCAGCAGGTGTTTACGAGCAGGTCGGCAGTACTACCCGCAGGGGGGCAGAAACTAGCTTCAATTACCAAGCAACATCGACAGTCAGTGCGTATGCCAGTTACGGGCGCATAATTGACGCGAAGATTAATAATCCTTCGCCGGGTACCGGTGCACTCCTTTCAGTCCCAGAGCACACCTACAAGGCAGGGGTTCAGTACCGCAATAGATTCATGGCGGGTCAAGTCACTCTTAACGCTGACGTTTATCACCTGGATGGCATTCCCTACTACATAGGGACTGAAAAAAATGAGATGCCGCCTTATACCCGTTACGATCTAAGGGCCAGCTACGACTATAGCGATTACCAGTTTAGCGTATATGGTACCTTCCAACCGTATCGCTACGGGACTGAAGTTGCCTATGGTACGAGCGGTGGACTTGTGATTGTACCGCAGCCCTCTACAACGCTTGGTGCTTCGATCAGGTACTTTTTCTGATTTCTCCAGGATCAAAGGTGGTGTCGGGAGCGCAGGGTTGAGTATCGCCTCTGCCCATAGCGACGGTGGAATTCATCATTTGGGGGCTGCAAATTCGTGATGGGAGTAGAATAGGCGGCGTCTCAGTCGGGAGAGCTCTGGGCTGTACATCCCTAACGTAACAACATGTTTTGTCTAATGGCTTAGAACGCTTCGTTAGCTATTTAGCTGTCTAAACTTGAAAAGGGGGCTTCCAGTTGGATGTCCCTGCAAGGCAGGACTAAAAGGTGCGCGCGTCAGTTATGCCGAACCGGGCGTTGCCTGCAGAGCGAGAGAAAAAGTATTCAGCACGGTTATCACGATGCTTACGCTTTAGGAGGTTATGGATGACAATTTTTACTCTGAATTACCGCCTGAATGATGAACCTAAGGGCTATCAGGTGGTTCTCGAAGAAAAATTTCTTAGTGATCACGAGGCAGCAATTCATCTAATTGAGTTGCATTATGGTGATAGCGAAAGCTGGATAGTGATGCCTGATGCATCGCCAGAAGATATTCTCGCCCAGGCGGAGCTGCTTGGGCTGTGGGAGATCAATATTACTCTTGAGGCATGAAACTCTCCCTCTCTCGATGAGAGTGCGGGAAATTTCCCTGAGGAATTAGAGTTCAGTCGTGTGATCAGTACTCTCCATCAAGATTTAAAGTGGCTTAGGACGAATTGACTAACGCTGATTTATTAGGAGGTCAGTAGGCGTGTGTGAAGGCGCAGCTCAGTGGCTGAACTGCGCTTTTTTGTAAAGCGGAAAACTACAATCAAACGTCGCAGGTATTTAATGGAAGTCGGGACGCGATGCGGTTATGTACCTCTTCAACAATGTGATCAGACGAAAGCTCATCCGGCGAACTAGCTTCTTTTCGTAACCATTCAATTGCGGACTTTAAGTCCATCACGCCAAGGTCGTTGCCGTCTCTGGTGCGCACTGCGATGGTTCCTTGCTCCTGCTCCTTGGTGCCTGCGACAAGGAGGAATGGAATCCGTTGAAGTGTCTTCTCTCGGATTTTGTAGCCGATTTTCTCATTGCGGGTGTCAGTTTCAACCCGCAGGCCCTTGCAGCGCAGCAGTGTGGCGACATCTCGAACATAGTCGGCATGCTGTTGCGAAATAGAGCAAACGACCACTTGGATGGGTGAAAGCCAAGTTGGAAGCTTGCCAGAGTGATGCTCTAGCATGATGCCCGTGAAACGCTCCAGAGAGCCGAAGAGGGCGCGGTGCAGCATGACTGGTCGCTTGCGAAGGCCATCTTCGTCGACGTACTCGATACCGAATCGTTCAGGAAGGTTCATGTCGACCTGAAGTGTGCCGCACTGCCAGTCGCGGCCAATAGCGTCGCGCAGCACGAACTCAAGCTTGGGCCCGTAGAACGCCCCCTCACCTGGATTGACTTGGTACTCGAGGTTCATTTCTTCGAGGGAGTGGATAAGCGCTCCTTCGAGTTGATCCCAGGTTGCGTCACTGCCGATTCGGTTGGCGGGTCGAGTGGACAGCTTGATGCGCACGTCCTCGAAGCCAAACTGGCGATAGATGTCCAGTACTAGACCCACGACGGATCGGCATTCTTCGTTCATTTGTTCGGGGGTGCAGAAAATGTGCGCGTCGTCTTGGGTGAAGTGACGCACCCGAAGCAACCCATGGAGAGAGCCTGAGGGCTCATACCGATGGACTTTACCGAATTCGCCCATGCGAATCGGCAAGTCGCGATAGCTCTTGAGGCCGTGTCGATAGAGGAGGGTGCCGCCGGGGCAATTCATCGGCTTGAGAGCTAGGGCGCGACCATCCTCGGTTTCGGTCGTGAACATGTGATCACGATAGTTATGCCAGTGTCCGGACGTTTCCCACAGGCCGCGATCCATGACGTCTGGCGTGTTCACTTCGACATAGCCCGCGTCATTCTGTCTGCGTCGCATGTAGGCGATGAGAGACTGAAACACCGTCCATCCCCGCGGGTGCCAGAAAACTGATCCTGGTGCGTCATCCTCGAAATGAAAAAGGTCGAGTTCTCTTCCGATCTTGCGATGGTCACGCTTCTCGGCTTCCTCAAGTCGAACGAGGTGGGCTGACAGCTGCTTTGCATCGGCCCAAGCCGTTCCGTAGATGCGCTGTAGCTGTTCGTTTTTTGCATCACCGCGCCAGTACGCGCCCGCTAGCTTGGTCAGCTTAAATGCCTTCAAGAAGCGAGTATTGGGTACGTGAGGGCCGCGGCACATGTCCACGTATTCTTCGTGGAAGTAGAGCCCCATCTCCTGGGTATCTGGCATGTCCTCGATCAGACGAAGTTTGTAATCTTCGTCTCGTGCCTTGAAGATCTGGATGGCCTCATCGCGCGGCGTCATGCGCTTGACGACATCGTACTCTTTGGCGATCAGCTCGCGCATGCGAGCTTCGATGGCTTCGAGGTCTGCCGGGGTGAATGGCCTTTCAAACGCTACATCGTAGTAAAAGCCCTCATTGATCACCGGGCCAATGACCATTTTGGCAGTCGGGTAGAGCTGTTTGAGTGCATGGCCAACCAGGTGGGCGCATGAGTGACGGATGATGTCTAAGCCTTCATCATCTTTAGGGGTGATTACCTGCAATTTAGCATCGCGGTCAATCATCTCGCATGCGTCCACCAAGCGACCATTAACCCTTCCTGCCACCGTGCTACGTGCCAAACCGGCGCCGATGGATGCTGCTACGTCGTGGACAGTGACGGGGTTATCGTAGGTACGAATTGATCCATCTGGCAGCGTGATGGAAACAGGGGAGGGGTGTGCGTTATCTGGCATCGTTACAGGCTTCTCGGTCTTAAAATACTGTGGGCCGTCCGCTAGCGGACGCCCTGGTCATAAATTGGGTGGACTGCAAGTTCTAGCTGCGAGCACAGCTACTCGCGCAGGGCATCAGCTACACAAACCTTCCAGCTCGGTCTGGATCATGGTGGGCTTCGGCTTCAGCCGTTCGTACAGCTTGGGATCAGCCCACTGGGCAGTAATCTCGGGAGAGAACTCAATGAGGTCGAGGTCAATCAAGCCCATACGGGGGTTCACAACATCCTCGCGGAAGCACTGCGCATACCCCGTTTCGGTTTCGTGCACGATTACAGAGTGGAGCTGAACACCGGATTCACCGTTCTTCATTTGGGTGTTTTCCAAGGCGGCTTCCACCAGGCGGAAGATTAATCTGGAGAACTGCTCAGCACTCGGTGACACGGGGATGAGTACCCAGCGCTCTGAATGCCTCCGAATTGAGGCAATGTAATCAGGATCATCCTGCGACCAGATCGCGACGGCGTGATCGAAAGCGTCGATCAAGTCCCGAACGTCACCTTTGAGTAGCCCGAAGTCATACACCATCTGGCCGTGATCAAGGGCATCGGCGCGCAAGAGCAGCTCGACTTTGTACGAGTGCCCATGAATCGAGTGAGAGCAACGACGGGTGCTACAGCCTCGAACTATGTGGGCGTTTTCGAATTTGAACAGTTTCCGAATCAGCATGGGCCACCTTTATCCTTGTTGCCTTTCGACGGTACGGGGTCAAATCCACCGGGATGCAGTGGGTGGCAACGCAAGAGCCGGCGCAGCGTCAACCAGCTGCCCATCAGGGCGCCATGAGTCCGCAGTGCTTCGATTGAGTACTGCGAGCAAGAAGGGTGAAATCTGCATCGATTGCCTATGACGGGGCTGATGAACAGTTGGTAGCCGCGTACCAACGCAATCAGAATAGAGTTCGGCCACCGCCTCATATCACGCTCCTTGCTGTCGGGCGCAGCGTGGAGCCTTCTGGACTGTCTTCGATGCTAAAGCCAGCTTCTAGCAACTCGTCACGCAGAGCGTCGGCTCTGGAGAAGTCGCGCGCAATACGTGCTTGGTTTCTTGCTTCCAGCAATGACTCAAGATGCTGTCGATGACTGAGCGGTTGCTCAACAGGCTGTACTGGAGGCCTAAGCGCAGCCAGCGCGACATGTGGCTCTTGCTGCAGGAGGCCGAGCAGTCCGGCGGACTTGATCAGCCTTGCTTTAGCAAGCATTCGCATTTCATCTGTCACCGCCTGATCGAGCTCCGATCTGAGCACATGCAGCCGAGCAAGTGCTTCGGTCACCCCTAGGTCATTCTTAAGTGATTCCAGCACCAGTTCATCCGGTGCCACGTCGACAGGGACAGCCAAAGAGCTGACTTTCGACAGCGATGAGTAAAATCGGAATAGCGTCTGTACGGCAGCGTGCAAGCGCTGTGTGTTCCAGTCCATTGGGCGTCGGTAGTGGGTACAGAGCAGCGCGAATCGAATAGCTTCACCAGGTGCCTGAGCGAGAAGGTCTCGGACTAGCAAAACGTTGCCGAGTGATTTGGACATCTTCTGCGCATCCACGGTAACGAAGCTATTGTGTACCCACGTGCGGCAGTAGAGAGTGCCATTGGCGCAAGTACCCTGAGCGATCTCATTTTCGTGGTGAGGGAAAATAAGGTCTTGGCCTCCGCCATGAATGTCGATGGTGTGCCCCAGGTGTCGCCCAATCATCGCAGAGCACTCAACATGCCATCCTGGCCGACCTCGTCCCCAAGGGCTGCTCCAGCCGGGCATTTTAGGAGTCGAAGGTTTCCATAGAACGAAGTCCAGCGGGCTGCGCTTATAGGGGGCAACTTCAACTCGCGCTCCAGCCATCATGTCCTGGGGCAGGCGTCCTGACAGTTGACCGTAGGCAGGGTAGGAAGGGACGTGGAACAGCACATGCTCTTGTTCGACGTAGGCGTGGCCCCGGTCGACCAATCGTTTGATCAGCGCGATGATCTCTGGGATGTGATCCGTAACGCGTGGTTCCAGATCGGGCGAGGCGATCCCAAGGGCTGCCATGTCTTCATGGTAGGCATCGATGAAGCGGCGGGTGATGTCCCCGATTGGAGAGCCTGACGCAATTGCTGCCGCGTTGATCTTGTCGTCCACGTCCGTGAAGTTTCGCGCGTAAACGACTTCCTTAAATTCATGGCGCAGAACTCTGGCAAGGATGTCGAAGACAACGGCTGGTCTAGCATTCCCGATGTGGGCGTAGTTGTAGACGGTAGGGCCGCAGACATACATGGTCACCCGATCAGGCCGCTCAGTGCGCAGTGCCTCTTTCTCTCGAGTGAGCGTGTTGTGAAGTTTGATGGACGACGTCATACGCTGATGCCTTCGATATGTCCCGCCTTGTTTTTGAAGGCCCTGAAGGTCGCCTCGATCATTTCTCGTGTGACGTCTTGAGTGATGAAAACCAAACGGGAACGCCGGTCGTCAGTCGGCCAGGCGGGTAGTGGAGCGGACGGATGGAAGATGTGCTGAACACCGTGCAGGGCGATCGGCGTGTCGCGCCCTTCAATGTTGAGGATGCCCTTAACCCGGAGAATGTTGCTTCCCAGTAACGTCATCAACACCTCTAGCCAGCACTCCAGAGCAAGCTCACTGATTGGGCTGTCGATGGTGAAGCAGAACGCACGAATCCGGTCGCCATGACGGTTTACGTCCTGTTGCGGTGCTCGCAAGCCTGCAGAGAACAACCCTTGACTCGTACTCTTTTCAGGTTGAGGCGTGATCTGGAATTTAGGGGTAGAGGTGGCCTCGTATGCATGCTCGTTTAACCAGCCTTCAACATCGGGTGACTTACCCTCGTGAGTGAAGAGGCCAAGGCCCAGAATCTTGCTTGCCTCCAGATGGCCGTTCTTGATTTCCCAGCGAGGTGCTGCAGGGTTGATGTCTGACAGGCGCTGGAGAAGCTCTGCCCTATGCTCGGGGCTCACCAGGTCACCTTTGGTCAACAGCAGTACATCTGCCATAGCAGCTTGTTTGATCGCCTCCTGATGGTGATCAAGCGTAGCCATGCCGCTGGCTAGGTCTACTGTCGCTACCACACCATCCAGTCGATATTTGGGGGCGATCTGTGCATGCGTCATCAGGGTGTGAATGATCGGGGCAGGATCTGCTAGGCCGGTGGTTTCAATCAATACGCGGTCAAACTGGCGGTTCCCCTCCCGAGAGAAACGCCACGTGATGTCCCGCAATGTCTGGACGAGGTCTCCACGAATTGTGCAGCAGACGCAGCCGCTGCCCAATTCCATGACGATGTTCTCGTTACTGTGGGTGACGAGAAGATGGTCGAGTGCCATCGCCCCAAATTCATTGATGATGATCAGCGTGTTGGCAAATTCCGGCTGTCTCACCAACTGGTTTAACAATGTCGTTTTGCCGCTGCCGAGGAAGCCAGTCAGCAGTGTGACGGGGATCAGCGAGCTGCGTGCTTCACTGCTCATGGTGCGAACCCTGGTCAAAAGGTGAAGACCAGGCAGCTGCATCATGAGGATGCAGGCTCTCCAGGTGCCGCACATGAACTTTAGGATTCTGGTGTTCGGTGAGTGCTGCGCGAATCCGGCGAGCGGCATCCTCGACGAACATCAGGTTCTGGCCATTAAGTGCTGCGAATGCTTGCTCATCAGCCCGTTTGACTGCGGTTTGGACTGGAGTACCTAGAGAATTCTCAACAGCTTCAATCAAAGATAGCAACCCTAGGCTGGTGGAAGTGCGTTCAACCGAAACGCATACGCGTGCCTCGCTGCGCTGGCTGTGCGGCGTTGCAACTGACGCGTTCGCTCGCAACCATTTCGCGACGGTTGCCGGGTCAACGAGTGGCTGGTTTGAGAATGAGTTGAGGAAACTCGCCTCAATCAGCTGGCGAGACAGCGCCGCGGAGCAAGGGCATGTAGACGAGTAGCCAACAGTGCACTCAACGCTCAGCGCAAATTTATCTCCCACCAGCGATGCGTTCATTTGAACACGGTATGACTTCCACCCCGATAAACCTTCCGTCACGAGCGCTGGGCGGCGGATGAGAAGATCAAAATCGAGCCGAAGCCGTGCACTTCGGCTATCACAGTCGTGGTGGCTGTCGATCATGCTGCTCAGCAATGTATGCACATGCTCCGGCGAGATGTGCGCCTCTTGTCCCCAGCTGTCCAGCAATCGATAGAGGCGAGACATATGGATGCCTTTCACCTGGGGCGCAGGCAAGTCGACTTGCACGTCTGCTCTGGCGTGAAGCTCGCGATGATAGCCTGGCTCGTCAATCGTGACTGGGAGGTCGATTCCTTGCATACCAACCCACTCCAGGGGGCCAAGTGTCGGAGCAATGTCGGTGACGGAAACGTCGGGAAGTGCTGCACTCATGTTCTTTATCCGCAGGTTACTGGCCCTCCCAATCACGGGAGGGCTCTTACAATTTAATTCCAGCCAGGAAGCGGGTTTTTAAGCTTCATCCAGCCCTTCGGGCCTAGAGCCATCTCATCATCTGTGAGGAGGCATGCATCAAAGCTGGCTCGCAGCGCTGGCTCATTCATGTCCATGCCGATGAGTACGAGCTCTTGTCGTGCGTCGCCCACGTCCTTTTCCCATTTAGCGCGAATGTCCTCGACGGACTCGGGATCCGTCGGCCAACGGTCTTGCGGGATGGCTGCCCACCAATAGCCCGCTGGGCCATGTCTGGCCACTGCGCCTGCTTGCGACCAGTTACCGGCCATAGCTGGCTCGCTGGCGAGCCAGAAGTAGCCTTTGGAGCGCACGACGCCTGGCCATTCACTTTCAACCAGCTCATGGAAACGCTCGGGATGGAAGGGGCGTCGGGCGCGGTATACGAAACTGCGGATCCCATACTCTTCCGTCTCTGGCGTATGAGTACCACGCATTTCCTGCAGCCAGCCGGGGGCTCGCGAGGCCTCGTCGAAATCGAACAAGCCTGTATTCAGCACACGATCCAGTGGGACTTTGCCGAACTCGGAGATCTCGATCTTCGCTCGGGGATTCAGGCTGTTGAGGATGGCGATCAATTGTCGCCGCTCATCCTCACTGACCAGATCAATTTTATTGAGGACGATCACGTCGCAGAACTCGATCTGCTCAATCAGCAGATCGACTACCGTGCGAACATCTTCCTCTCCCAGCGATTCGCCTCGCGCCTGCAAGCTATCGCGTGAGCTGTAGTCTCTGAGGAAGTTGAAGGAATCCACGACGGTGACCATGGTATCGAGGCGAGCTACCTCGCCGAGGCTGCGCCCATCTTCGCCCTCAAAGGTGAAGGTCTCCGCCACTGGCAGTGGCTCAGAAATGCCGGTGGACTCAATGACCAACTGATCGAATCGCCCCTCCTTGGCAAGGCGATCCACCTCAAGCAGTAGGTCTTCCCGTAGGGTGCAACAGATGCAGCCGTTGCTCATTTCAACCAGTTTTTCATCCGTGCGTGAGAGCTCTGCGCCTCCGTCACGCACGAGGGCAGCATCTATATTCACGTCACTCATGTCATTGACGATTACGGCGACACGTCGGCCTTCGCGATTGTTCAGGATGTGATTGAGTAGCGTGGTTTTTCCTGCTCCTAAGAATCCGGACAATACGGTTACGGGAAGCTTATGGGCTTCACTCGAGTTAGAGGTTGGGACTGTCATCAGGAGCCCTCACGGTAAGATATGGTGTAAGCGTACTACTCGTAGTCGCTAGCCTTTAGAGGTGTGTTCAAGCTTGCAGCAGTCGGCACATTTCCCGTGCAGCTCTATGGTTGAGCTGCCCAGTGCAAACACGTTTTTCTTCACCCAGGTACCCAAATACCTGTCAAGCGAAGGCACGAGAAACTCATCGACCCGACCACATGAGTCGCAGATCGCGAACGCCCTTACGCCGTTGTCGCAGGTAGAGGACGGGTCACATTTCACGTACGCGTTCAGAGACTCCAGGCGATGAACAAGGCCTCTTTTGGCAAGATTTCCAAGCGCCCGGTAGATCTGTATGGGCGCTTTGAAGCCTTCATCCTTCAAGCTCTCAAGGATCTTGTACGCACTAAGTGGCGTACTTGATTGCTGAAGGGTGGCCAGAACCAATTGCTGATTAGTGGTGAGTCGCATGCAGGCCCCGCGTCGAACGTGAAACTTGAGTCATGTCATCCATAATGCTTACGTTATAACGTAACATAATGCTCCACGCCACAAAAAATGTCGCGAGCATGCGCGCGTTCTGGGCGGACAGAGGCTGAGAAATGCCGAGTTCCCGCGTGGTTGGATAAGAAAAATGAAGAAATGGAAGGGTGTATGGACAGACGCAGCTTGCTCAAATTTCTCTTGGCTGGGTTGGCGCTGCCGGCTTCGCTGACTGTGCATGCAGCTCAGGCGGTGAGGCGGGTGAGTGTTAGTCAGTCAGGAGGTGCTACTCGGTTTTTGCTCGATCTGAGCGGCCCGGTGATCGCCAACAGCTTCAGCTTAGAATCTCCGCCGCGCCTAGTGCTTGATCTTCAACAGGCCGTACTAAACGCGCCATTGAGTAACCTAGCGCTTGACGGTACTCCTGTTCGAGCAATTCGGAGCGGGAAGACGCCCGCAGGCGATCTGAGGATTGTTCTGGATCTGGCTAATTCCGGAGTTCGTGGAGAGCTACGACCTGTCTCGGCTGGAAGCCACAGATTGGAGCTGGAGTTGGTTGATCCCTCGTTCAGGGTTGCCGCGGCAGCTGGTGCGACCCAGGCTGCACTAGAGCCGCCGAAGGGTAAGTCCAATCGCGATTTGCTGGTAGTGATCGATGCTGGGCATGGAGGGAAGGATCCGGGCGCGGTGGGCGCCAAGGGTGAACAAGAGAAGATTGTTGCCTTGCAAATCGCGACATTGCTGGCTAAGCGAGTCAATGCACAAAAGGGTTATAAAGCTCGGCTGGTGCGCACCGACGATATCTTCATCCCGTTGCGTAAACGAGCTGAGCTGGCGCAGCGATTGAATGCCGATCTTTTCGTGTCTGTGCATGCGGATGCCGCGCCTAGATTGACCGCATCAGGTGCATCAGTCTTTGCGCTTTCGCAGGGTGGTGCTACCTCCTCCATGGCTCGATGGATGGCTGAGCGAGAAAATGGCGCCGACTCCGTTGGGGGTGGTCTGGCAGTGAAGCTTCGAAAAAACGACCCGATGGTCGCTGGCGTTCTGCTCGATATGTCAATGAATGCGACTATCTCAACCAGCTTGGATCTTGGTCATCAGGTGTTGTCGCGGCTGGGAGATGTGTCGGGCTTACATCAGTCGAAGGTTGAGCAGGCAGGTTTTGCAGTGCTTAAGTCTGCAGCTATTCCATCGATTCTGGTCGAGACCGGCTTCATTTCCAATGCGGGTGATTGTCGAAGACTGCATGACGTGCGGCATCAGCGCAAAGTGGCTGACGCGATATTTGCTGGAGTGGATGGATACTTCCGTCAGCAGCCGCCGCCAGGCAGCCTCATCGCAGCGATGGCTCGTATGGGAATGGCCTAAAGCGGAGAGAGAGCCGTTGTTGAGCGCTGCCAACTCTGACGGCGCTCGTTTGGGCTGCTCTCCGTGGGCCTCAGCCGCGCTTCAAGCGCTCGGCGGCCTCAATGGCGAAATAGGTCAGCACACCGCTGCAGCCAGCTCGTTTGAATGCCATGAGTGACTCCAGCACGACCTTGCCCGGATCAAGCCAGCCGTTATCGATGGCTCCTTTGATCATCGAGTACTCGCCGCTTACCTGGTACGCAAACGTCGGCACAGCGAATGTGGCTTTCACTCGCTGGATAATATCCAGGTAGGGCATGCCAGGCTTGACCATGACCATGTCTGCGCCTTCCTGGAGATCCAGTGCAACTTCGCGTAGCGCCTCGTCGCTGTTGGCGGGATCCATCTGGTATGTACGCTTGTCGCCCTTCAGTGCGCCGGATGAGCCAAGTGCATCTCTAAATGGGCCGTAAAAGCCGGATGCGTACTTGGCTGCATAGGACATCAGTCGCACGTCTGTGAGGCCGGCAGAATCCAAGGCGGCTCTCAATACGCCAATGCGCCCGTCCATCATATCTGACGGAGCAAGCGTATCGATTCCTGCCTGTGCTTGAACCACCGCCTGGCGTGCCAACACCTCAAGGCTTTCATCGTTAGCCACTAAGCCATTACGCAGTACCCCGTCATGACCATGATCGGTATAGGGGTCTAGAGCCACGTCGCCGATAAGGCCAAGCGTAGGGTAGGTCAACTTCAGCAATCGGGCGGCTCGGCATACCAGATTCTCTGGGTTTGTAGCTTCACTGCCTTCGCTATCTTTGCGATCGGGCGAGGTTGCGGGAAAAAGTGCGATGGCTGGAATGCCGAGATCTACTGCCTTCCCCGCATGCTCTATGAGTTCGTCGAGCGTGACGCGTACTTGGCCTGGCATGGAGGCAACGGGATCGTTTTTTCCGGAGCCCTCTTTGATAAAAATTGGCCAGATCAGGTCGTTCGCAGACAGTGTATTTTCGGCTACCAGCCTGCGAGTCCAGTCGTCAGCGCGGTTGCGGCGAAGACGAACTGCAGGGAAGTTTCCTAGGCTTGAAATATGATTCATAGACTTCGCAATTTTTGGGTAACCGGGGGGAGCAGGTTCGACCGTTCTGAGTGGCGAACCTGGGCTCTATCAGGCTTCGATTGACGAGTGGTGACCGGTGATCAGCCACTCTTCATTGATGCGTTCGAAGGTGAAGAGGAATCGTGCGGGTACAATCCTTTGCTCGCCACCGTCACGGTAGACGAAGGTGTAGAGTCCCCCGACTACGACGGTGCCAAGCTTTCTGCTTACGCGTTTTTTGAAGACCTGGATGTCACAGACCAAACCGTCGTTCGCCAAGAAATTCTCGAAGTAATTGCGGCGGCTATCGTTGCAATCGCGCACTTGGTTGGACAAGGTTGGTACCAAGATGGCATCAGGGGCGTAGAGCTCAAGAACCTTGTCGACATCTCGAGTGGCAACGGTTGCAGCCCAACGATAGAGAGCGGCTTTCGCTCCGGCGAGGCACGCCAATTCAGTATCGGCGTAAGGTTCGGTGGTGAGGAGCGCGGCAGGGGCTTCGGTCATGAATGCTTACCTTTAGGGTTTAAAATTGTGAGGGAGGTACTCAGAATATCGAAAAAACGTGATATGTTATAACATAACTAATGAATTATGGGTCACAGATCATGTTCCTCAAGCTCGAGCGGGCGGAGGCGGGAAGCCGTTTTGCCCTCAGCGACGTACTCAGTCAGGTGCCATGGAGCCCACAAGGGCTCATAGCGGCGATCGCCCTGCAGCACGACAGCGGAGAGGTGCTGATGCTCGCCTGGATGAACGAGGAGGCTCTCCAGGAAACTTTGAATACCCACCAGGCCTGTTATTGGTCACGCTCCCGTAATGGTCTCTGGCGCAAAGGCGAGACCTCAGGAAATGTGCAGCACGTTAAGGAGATTCGTTTGGACTGTGATGGCGATGCGCTGCTGCTCCTCGTCGATCAGGTAGGTGCTGCATGCCACACCGGGCGGCGTAGCTGTTTCTACAACGTCATCGAGGGCGACCAGGTCGTGGTGGAGAGTAGCCCTGGAGTGGTCAAATCATGACTCGTATCCTCATCAGAAACGCTCGCCTGGTGAATGAGGGAGAGGTGTTTGATGCTGACGTTCTCATTGCATATGGCCGAATTGAGAAAATTGCAGGCAGCATCGATGGTATTAATGCCTCCGTCGAAATTGATGCTCACGGGCGCTGGCTTGTGCCAGGAATGATCGACGACCAGGTGCACTTTCGTGAGCCCGGCGCTGCGCACAAGGCAACCATGGCGAGTGAGTCCCGAGCCGCTGTTGCTGGTGGTATTACCAGCTTCATGGACATGCCCAATACAAACCCGGCTACTTTGTCCCTCGCCGCGCTTCAAGATAAGAAAGCCCGAGCCGCCGCTTCGTCAGTCGCAAACTTCGGCTTTCACTTTGGCGTCAGCAAGGACAATCTGGACGTGGTCGCCAGTCTTGACCCGCGGCAGGTCGCAGGTGTGAAGGTATTCATGGGCGCGTCGACGGGAGACATGCTCGTTGACGATCCACGTGTGCTCGAGCGGCTGTTTGCCAATGTGCCGACGATCTTGCTCGCGCACTGTGAGCATACACCTTCAATTTTGGCCAACGAGGCTCGTTACCGAGAGCAATTTGGTGATTTCATCACGCCGGCGATGCACCGCGTAATACGGGATGCGGAAGCCTGTTTCCGATCTTCCAGCTTGGCAGTAGAGCTTGCCAATAAGTTTGGCACGCGCCTACATGTCCTGCACTTGACCACGGCTAAGGAGCTGAAATTATTCGAGCCAGGCCCGCTGGCAGGCAAGAAGATTACCGCCGAGGTTTGCGCGCACCATTTGTTGTTCGATGACCACGATTACGCAAGCCTTGGCAATCTGATCAAGTGCAATCCTGCCATTAAGAGCCGAGAGGATCGTGATGCTCTGCGGCAGGCGCTGCTATGTGATCGAATCGATGTAATCGGTACTGACCATGCCCCTCATACGCTGGAGGAGAAGCAGAGGGCTTATGCATCGGCTCCATCTGGGTTGCCCCTGGTTCAGCATGCGTTTCCTGCCCTGTTTGAGCTGGTGGAAGAAGGTGTACTGCCGATTACCCAGCTCGTGCAGAAGACTAGTCATGCGGTTGCAGACTTGTTCGCGATCCAGGAGCGCGGATATTTGCGTGAGGGGTACTGGGCGGATCTCGCTCTCGTTGAGCGTCTAGATGAGCCACGACCGGTTGCCCTTGACCCGATCCTTGCCCATTGTCAGTGGACACCGTTCAAAAATCACCAGCTGCGGCACCGAGTAACGACGACCGTAGTTTCTGGCCAACTGGCCTGGCATGACGGATGCGTGAATGAGAGTTGCCAAGGGCTGCCTTTGGCATTCAGCGCGCAACGCTCCTGACTACCCAAATTATCGTGCGAGAGTGACCGACATGACGGAACAAGAGCTGCTTTCTCTGCCAGTTGACGATTACATGGATGCCGCGCAACAGGGGTTCTTCCGAGACCTGCTGCTGTCACAGCGTACGGAGCTGCAGGAGCGAATATCTGGCGAGTTCCAGCTCATGCGAGAGTTCGAGCCTAGCAGCGACCCTTCTGATTTGGGCACCGTCGAGGAGCAGCGCCAGTGGCAATTACGCCTTCTTGAGCGGGAGAAGAAGCTTCTGGACAAGATAGACGAAGCCTTGGAGCGGATCTCGCGAGGGGAGTACGGATGGTGCGAAGAGACAGGAGAGCCCATTGGGTTACGGCGTTTGCTACTGCGGCCAACTGCGACATTGAGCATTGAAGCGAAGGAGCGGCAGGAAAGGAAGGAGCGGCACATGCGGGAAGACTGACCCCTGCATTCAGCCGGTTAATCACTAAAATGTGGAAGCTAATCAAAGGGTTAGTGGTATCACTAAGTCTGATCCCTGCGGCCAGTCGATTACGGATCAGATACTTCAGCTAGCTAGAGCTCAGGCGCCCTACCGAGTAGGGCGCTGAATGAGCTCACTCCCGTTAAATTGTGCGTCGTACGCCAGCCACAGCTACTTTAAGCCTCGGCTGCTGAACGAACTGATTGCGCAGGCGTCTTAGCCATTTCATGTACAGACACTGGATACTCTGAGCTGCCAAGCCGAATACGTTGATCAGAAACTGCATCAATCAGGGCTTCGTCATGGCTAACCAAGAGCACAGCGGTATCACTTTCTTTTGCGGATTCGACTAGCAGTTCCAGCATTTCCTTCTGGGTAATGAGGTCAAGCCGGGAGCTTGGTTCATCCGCGAAAATGAGCACTGGGTCAATCAAGAGTACTCGCAGCAATGAAAAACGCTGCAGCTCACCGCCAGATACATTTTCAGGCAGCCGCCTTAGCAGTGACTGCTCCAATCGAAGTCGTTTTAGCAGAGGGCCGATGCGATTGGCATCAAGGCCATGCAGGTGTACCAGATCTGCCAGATTTTGGGCTAATGTCACTGTCGGCGGGAAGGCGGCGACTGGATCCTGGAAGAGCTTTTGGAACGCAACTCGGGAGGTGCCGGCGCGCTTAACGATGTTGCCTTCGCTTGCATCCATCAGCCCCAGAATCACATCTCCGAGGGTCGACTTGCCGCACCCTGAGGGGCCGGTTACTCCAACGATTTCACCTGGGTGAACATCGAAGGAAAGGCCCTGGAAAAGTGTGCGCCCCCCGCGATCAACAGCCAAGTTTTTAACTTGCACCACTGGCTCGACTGCAGGCAGCGCGGGTTTATGAATCTTCCAATTCAGCGGGTCAGCATCCAATAACTGTCGGGTGTAGGCGTGCGTAGGATTGTTGAGCACCTGTTCGGCGCTACCAGCTTCGATGATCTTCCCCTTGAGCATGATCATGATGTCGCCGCCCAGGCGGCGGGCAACCTCCATGTCATGAGTAATGATCAGCAGCGCACCACCCTCGGCCAAGCCAGCTTTCAGGAGGCTGATCATCTCGTCAATCCGGTCGCGATCCAAGCCTTTGGTGGGTTCATCTGCCACCATCAATTTTGCGCCGCCAGCGTGTGTCGCCGCGAACGCTAAGCGTTGCGCCATACCGCCTGAAAGCTGAAATGGGTACTTCGTGGAAGCATGCTCTAGCCCCAGTCGAACCAAGTCTCTCTGCGCGAGCTCGCGAGACTCAGACGCGTTTTTCCCGACTACATGCTGATAGGTCTCGGAAACCTGAGGAAGTGCGCGCATGGTTGGGTCAAGGCTCAGCCAGGGCTCTTGAGGGAGAACGGCAATTTCACGCCCCCAGAGTGTTTGGCGCCTATTGCTTCGCCCATCCTCACTGACGCCGTCCGCGAACTCAATCCGGCCTTGAGCGTGCAGTCCCGGCGGTAAATTTCCAACAACACCTTGAGCGAATAGGCTTTTCCCTGAGCCGGTTTCGCCAATGATGCTTAGCACCTGACCCGGGAACAGTTCTATGGAAAGTGGATCAACCAGGCGAGTGTCAACTGTTCGGATCTCCAAATCTTCAGTTTTCAGCAGCGGCTTCATGGTTTGCGCCCTCCAGCGATCAGCATGAGTGAAAGAACAATCAGGAAGACAACCATGATCGGCATTGCGATTACTGAAGGTGCTTCTGCAAAGTAGGGGAGCAATTCTGTGATCATCAGTCCCAACTCAGCTGTCGGGGGTTGAACGCCTACGCTGACAAAACCCAGGGCTGCGATTGCCATGATCGCCGAGGCGGCTCCCAACGACGCAATGGTTAGGATCGCGGGCCCTAGCTCTGGCCAAAGGTGGCGGCGGATGACGTACATGGGCCCAAAGCCGAGCAGGCGTGTGGCAGCGACGGCTGGCGATGCCAGTACGGTGCGGGACAGGGCGCGTGTCATGCGGAAGTATTCTATCCAAAGCACCAGTGCGATCGCCCCGTACAAGGCGACAAAGGAACCTGGGAAGATTGCCACGATTAGCAGAACCAACAGCAGGCCGGGCAGCGCCAGAACCAACTCCGTAACAAGGCCAAGTGTCTTGTCGGTAAATCCACCTTTCCAGGCTGCAAGGATGCCCAGAAGTACGCCAGGCACGGCTGCTGTAATTACGCTCACCAGCGCTAGCCCCAATGACAAGCGTACTGCAGAAGCCAAGCGTGCGAGCATATCTCGACCTAAATGATCTGTGCCCAGGGGGTGCGCGCTTATTGAGCCCGACAGAATGGCGTTGTAATCCTGCTTGGCAATGTCCACGTCCCACAGAATAGGAACGAGGACGGCAAAGGCAATCAGAGCAAGGAGGATTGCGAACCCGACCAGCCGAGGTAGGTGGCGAGGCTTTGGTGCCGCGTTTGCGATTTCGAGTTCAATATTCATGCGTCACTCCGGCGCGGGTCAATCAGATGGTTGGCCAGGTCGACACACGTGTTCAGCACCACAAACATGAGACCCATTGCTAGCGCTGCGCCTTGCACCATCGGCAGATCGCGTTGGACGATGGCATGCACCAAGCCATGGCCAATTCCAGGCCAGGCGAAGAGCGTTTCTACGACGACCACGCCTTCAATCAGATACACCAGTTGAACGCCCAGGTAGGTAACTACTGGTACGCCAATGTTGCGTAAGCCGTGGCGTGTGAAGACCTTCAGCGCGCCGAGCCCTTTCAGTCGGCCAAACGCATAGAATGGGGAGGAGGCAATCTTTACCGTAGCGTCTCGCGCCACACGAGATGAGACAACTGCGAGTCCCAGCGCGAGGGTAAGCGAAGGTAGTATGGTGTGCGCCCAGGTTCCGTGCCCCGCGGATGGCAGGATTGCGAGTGAGACGGAGAATACAAATACTAGAATCACGCCCATCACAAAATGCGGTATAGCGCGAGTTGCTGTGCTCAGGATGAGTAGCCCTCGGTCAAGCACTCCGCCCGGGCGCAGCCCTGCGAAGATTCCGAGTGGTGGGCCGATGAGGAAGGAGAGAATCACCGCTCCAATAGCCAGGCGCACTGAGCTCCCTAGCTCATGAAGTACAACGTCAGTGACAGGGGTACCAGACACCAGGGATGTGCCGAGGTCAAAGTTAAGCAGGTCTTTAATCCAGGCGAGAAAGCGCCAGATTACTGGTTGGTCGAGGCTGAGCTCTGCGCGTACCGCTTCAGCAGCAGCGCCGTTCACCATGTCATAACCATAACGGCCTGCGGCAATTCGGTACGCTGCGTCACCAGGGAGGAGCGTCATCAACATAAACGTTAGAGCGCCGACGACGACAGCCACCATGACCGCCTGAAGCAGTCGAAAGCCTAGAAGCCGGATCATTGTGCCCACCGCATTTTTGTTAGCCCGAACGTGCGCTCGAATGGATCGATTGCTGCCCCTTCCACCTGATTCGACACTGCGATTGTCTGGCGGTACCAGGCCACAGGAATCAGGGGGAGCTCGTTCTGGAATTGAGCAAGCATCTGATTACGCAGAGCTTGTTGGTCTTCTGGCTTTTTTCCGGACAACAGCGCGTTCATCGCGGAGTCAAAAGCAGGGTTTTTCCACCCCAGTGGCCCCCACTCAGCACCGCCGTTTCCAAAGTCGCCGAAAATAGTTACGAGGGGATCGGGCACGAGTGCGTAAGCGCGGGAGAATAGCGCCATTTGAAGGGAACCATCATTGTATGCCACGGGTATAGCGCTGACATTTTCCACTGCCACTTGAACCTCGACGCCAATCTCTCGCAATTGCGCTTGTAAGGCTGTGGCGATCAGTGCCAACTCAGGGCGGTCACCGAAGGTGAGCAGCTTCATACGGAAACGCACCCCGTCTTTCATCAAGATCCCGTCTGAGCCAGCAACCCAACCTTCATTGCCCAACAGCTTGCGTGCCGCTTCTGGGTCGTACTTCAAGGGTGGAAGGCTAGCGTCGTGCCAGGCACTTACGTTATCGGCAAACATTTGTGTTGCGCCGGTACCTGGTGCACGTAATACGGCGGCAGCGATACCTTCCCGTTGGATTGCCAGGCTCAATGCTTTACGGGTATCTACAGAGGCTGTCGGCCCTGCGCCTGAATTCACTGCCAGCATGACAACGCGCGGAACTGGCTCTTTCAGTACATGGACATCCTTGGAGCGTGAGAGTCGAGCAATGCTGGGAGGGTCGAGCTGAAACACAAGCTCAGCGCCGCCGCTCTCGGCCATCAGGGTTCGAGTTTCTCCGCGCCCTGCGCCCAAGTAGGTGGTTTTCTCGATGCTTGGTTTAGTGCCCCAGTATTCTTCGAATCTTTGCGTTGCAAGACGTTGAGGAGGCTCTACCAGGGTTGTCTTGTAGGGGCCGGTGGCAATGACCTTTTGAACAACATCCTTCGAATCATACGCAGCCGCGGCCAAGATGCTGGTGGACGAGTGAGCCAACAGCGCGGGCAGAGGGGCGAAGGGCTCCTTCAGTCGAATGACAACTTCGTTGCCTTCGGCTGTAATCGATTCAATCTTGGCTTTGCTCAGAATGCCCGCCTTGTTCCGAGCGACATTGAGTGAATGAGCCGCTACAACTGGGGTTAATTCGCTTCCATCATGAAATTTCACACCGGGTCGGATTGCCAGGTGCCACACTTTTCCGTCATCCGTGACACTCCACGTCTCAGCAAGCGCGGGTTGGGGCTGTCCTATCGGGTCGGCTTCTAGCAGGGTTTCAGTGATCTGCATTCGCTGAAAAATGAATCCGGATACGGACGGATCCAGGCCCACGATCTCGAAGGGAGCAACGACGTCAAAGACTTTGTCATCAGCGTTGACGTTTGCGTAGGCGAAGGTCGCGCAGACGGCAACTGCTGCCGCGAGTAGCTTTAGCTTGGGCTTGAGTACCACATTACATTCCTTTTGCTCGACACCCGACGGCAACGTTGAAGCGACCTGTCTAGGCCGAGCGCTTCAGAGTTGTTCGTCCTTATCAGTTTCGGTGAAAAAAAATCATCCAGTGCGGAAGTCGCGCATGGTAGGCAATGTGATGATATAACGTCCATTATTGAAATATCTTGTTACGTTCCCGCTCAAGCCATGCGTGTCGTAATTGGGGCGGTTCGCATTTTTCATCCCAAGGCAGCAGCTGATCACCGCCTGTCGCTTGGGGTACGCATTATGATGACGCTGAAGGAAACCCAAGATCTGGGGCTCTCATCGAGAACCTCCTAGGGGTCGCTAGGCAGCTGTGCAGGCGTGTTCCATGAGCGTCTGCGCCGGGCAATACGTGTACATGCGTGAGCAGTCGGCTGTTTCGGGAACTGAGTCATCGTTGCATGACAAGTGGCTTGGCCTGCAGTAATCAGAACCGATGAGGGGGGGGTGAGGGTGAGGCTTGTAGTCGAGAATGATTCGCGTTAACATAATGTTATCACATAACAGGAGTGGCGCCATGCAAGTTCTTTCATCGCTCAAACAGGCCAAGAATCGCCATCGTGACTGCCAGATCGTGAAGCGTCGAGGCAGGATTTACGTGATCTGCAAATCCAACCCGCGGTTTAAGGCTAGGCAAGGTGGTGTCAAGAAAAAATAAATTCTTGAAAAATGTCGAGCCTCGTTTTTGTAGGCTGACAACTGCGCTCGCTGTTAGCTTCGAGCGCGGTTGTCGGTCAACTGCAGTGTGCTGAGGCTCCATCAGCTGGGCGGCGGGTGATCAGTTTCTGATGTGATCTGTTTTAGTGGTGATGCGCTTAACCGACAAAGGTCAGAGAGCAGGTTAGCCGCGAGTATCGGAAAGCCGTTGCAGTAGAAATCTCCGGTCGTAAACCCCGCACGGCAAAGGTCGTCAGGCCCTGGCCACCAAAGTTAGCTCGACCAACCCCACCCGCTAGTCCAGAGATTCTTGCAGTGGTGTTGCACCTATGTCCTGCGCTACGTTTTAGCGTGGAGCTTCGCCCGAAATCATCCTCTTGATGACGCCCTGATCGCGCTCGACGGATTGAGTATCCCGTCCCGATAGAGCCCCTGGGCACGTAGCAATCATCTTTTTCATAGACGGTTTAGGTCGCATCTCTACGAGGACACCCTTAGAAAGTTATTTGGTGGCGGCTAGAGGGCGATGGCGCTCGGCGATAGGCTTTCGAGTCGACGAGTCTCGGCTGCGTACGCCTCATCGCCTGTCATCGTGTACAGCAGCTCCTTCTGTAATCGAAGAAATTCAAATGAAGTGCGCTCTCTTGGGTGTGCTTCACAAACCTTTATCACCTTCTGAATCCTTCCCGGGCGAGGGGCCAGTAGAATAATCCTGTCGGCGATATAGATAGCTTCCTCTATATCATGGGTCACCAGAATGGTGGTAATTCGAGACTCCGCTCTGATCCTAAGAAGTTCTTGCTGCATCTGCGTGCGAGTATTGGCGTCTAGGGCACCAAATGGTTCATCCAATAGCAAGATGCGCGGACTACTCACAAGTCCTCGTGCGATGGATACGCGCTGAGCCATCCCCCCCGAGAGCTGGTGGGGATAGCTGTCTGCGAATCCATCCAGCCCAACTAGCCTCACATGATCAGCAATTTTCGACTGTCGTTCTTGTGTACTCAGTTGGTCATTCAGCAGTCCCAACTCGATGTTCTTGGCTACAGTTAGCCATGGAAACAAGCGGTGCTCTTGAAAAACCATGCCTCGCTCTTGCTCGATGCCCTTAACCGGGCGGCCTTTAACACAGATTGACCCTTCGTAGTCTGTATCCAGTCCAACGAGCATCCTCAAAAGCGTAGACTTGCCGCAGCCACTTGATCCTAAGAGAGCAATCGACTCACCTTCAGCGATGTCCAGCGTGAAGTCATCAAGCGCTAACAGATCACCTTGGGTGGTCTTGAATTTTTTTCTGACATTTTTGAAAGAAACAATAGCCGTGTCGCACGCAGCATTGATTGATGAATTCATTTAAATCTCCAGCGCGATGCTAGCTTCTCAATTTTCATGCCTAGCTTATGAATTACGGCGCCCGTTAATCCGATTAAGATCATTGCTGCCATGACATCGTCCATTCGGAATAGCTGTTGTGCGGCAATCATGTAACTTCCTATTCCAGAAGTCGTGGTAATAAAGTACTCCGCGCCGATAGTGGCAAGCCATGCATAAATCAAAGATACCCGGAGTCCGCTGAATATGCTGGATAATGCACCGGGAAGAATGAGCTTGGTCATTCTATGCCACAAACCCAGCCGCAGAACGCGAGCAGCCTCATTCAAATCCATAGACAGGTTCGCGATTCCAGTCTGAGTGGCTACATAGAGAGGAGAGAAGCACGCGAGTGCTATGAAAGCAATTTTAGATGTATTTCCTAGGCCGAACCACGCGGTAATTAAAGGAATCCATGCGAAAATTGCGACGTGACGGATAACCGAGAGCGTTGGGCCGCAGGCATGTTCTACTACCTGCTTCATGCCCAATAAAACCCCAACGATAATTCCGAAGCTACCACCAACGGTTAGGCCAATTAGCGAGAAGCGCAAGCTCTGAGCAAGCGATGTGGCCATATTCCCCTCGGTAAGCCCATGCCACAAGGTGATAAAAACCTTGTTGGGATGGATAATGATGTTAGGGTTGACTGCACCTGCAGCCGACACGGCGTACCATGCTGTTAGCATTAAAACAGGAATAATCCAAGGCTCTATATTTTCAATACCAATCAGTGATCGCCGTTTCAACTCTAACGCACTCGGTTGAGGCCAGTGTATGCAATGCTGATCAATCCAACGGATTCCACGATCCATTACAATACCGATCACTGCGACCACGCAGATACATACCAGCACAATGTCCAGCATAAACAATTGGCGGCCCCACACCATGAGGTAGCCCAAGCCGTCGCTTGAGGCTAGTAGCTCTACTGCAAGCAGTGACGACCATGCGGTACCAAGGGCCGTCTTGCATCCTGCGAGGACGGAGGGCGCCATCGCCGGAATGATGAGGTACCTTAGTCTTGCCCACGGCGATAGGCGAAGAACTGCTGCCGCCTCCTGGAGTCGTGAAGGGATGTCCCGCACTCCCATAGCGGTATGGAATGTCATGGGCACAATCACCGCCTTCATGACGACGACTATTTTGAGCGTCTCTTCGATGCCGAACCACAGCATGAAAAGTGGAATCCACGCCAGCGTTGGCACTTGGGCCAGTGCTGAAAACGTGGGGAGAAACAAGCGTTCTGCTCGTTCACTCAGACCTATCAATGTACCCAGAAGTACACCCACCAAGAGGCCAGAGGTCAGGCCTAAAACCAGTCTACGAAGACTGATCAAAATGCTGGCCACCAGGTCTTGTTGTGCAAGATCCAGTGCTGAACTCCAAACCACGGACGGTGAAGGTAGAACCTGACTGTTCAACCAATCGTAATGTGATGCCAGATGCCAGAGTATTACTATAGCTAGCGGTAGTATCAAGGGGGACAACGAGTGCGCGCATTCCCCGAATTTGAACAACCTGCTTCGAATGGGTTGGTCTTGCGGTATTGAAATAGACATCTTTGCTGCCTGTCTGACTAGGCGGGCGACTGAGAAGTCGGGCCGAGAAGGTGATCGAACACTGTATGGCGCGATGCTCTGGTGCTCAATTGCCTTCAGCGCATATTGACATGCACGGCTTGCATAAGTATTCAGTGCGGAACTTGATCGTAATCTTGCAGTAGTTGTATGAATGTCTGCCTTAGAGGAGTTGTCATTGTTCCCTTCAGTGAAATAATTCCATTTAAGATATTCCTGTCCTGCTGCGCCCCCTGGAAATCACTGGGCTCGATAACCCGGAGCAATCTTTTTTGAATATTATCTTCTATCATAGGGAGCAGGGCTGAGCAGCCAATGGTGTGTGAGTTTAGACTGATATCCATAATGGAGTAGCCGTTCTCGCAAAGTAAGCTCGGTATGTAGTCCGGCTCCGATAGGTAGGTGGACAGTAACTTCCTAACACCAAACGTACAGCCAATTGGATATTTTAAGATGTTGTATTTGTTTGGCGTTTCTTTGAATACTGGATGTTCAGCTTGAGCGTATAAGCACCACTTTCTTGGCGCGAGAGGAACTATTTGGTGGTTCTTGTCATCTTCAAAATAAAGTGTATTGCTTATGAAGAAGTCTATTTCGCCGCGGTTAAGTTTTAAGCTCAGTTCATTCCACTTATCCACAACAAATCGAGCCTTGGCATGTGGGTGGTTCTGCAAAAGTTTTGCGATTGCTTTAGGTACTATTGAGGCAGCCGCTACTGGGCCACAACCGAAATTCAAAACGGATTGAGCATTGCTGTTAAAGGCAGCAATCCTAAATGCCAGTTCGTCTGATTTTCTTAGAATCTCATTGGCGTAATCCAGCAGAACTTTGCCTTGCTGGGTAGGTGGAAGCCCTTTCTTTTCTCGGTGAACAAGATCACATCCCACTTGATGCTCTAAAGCCTGGATGCTTCGGCTGAAAGCGGGCTGTGACAAATTAACAGAATGGGCTGCAAGCACAAAGCTTCGGTGATTAATCAACGCAACGAAATGCCGCAAGTTTCTCAGTTCGAAATGCATCGTGTGCATACCCCTATAAGCCATACGCATTTGCGCGGGAATTGCTCGAATTTTAACCTCAAATAACAAATATTCACAACGAGCATCTTTTTTATTCCCTGGGGATATATGCATATGCAGCATCGGTTTAAGTGTCATCTGCTTTACTGGTCGGTCGCACTGGCTTACACATGGCAAGGTGCTTCTGTGTACGCAGACGATTTACCGATTTCAAAGCCAGAGGCAAGAGATGACTCCACGCTGTCCAAGGTGGTGGTGAACGCACGGCGCCGTGATGAGGCAGCTCAAGACGTGCCTGCCCCGATGACGACGCTGACCGGTGAGCATCTTCAGGACAATCGTGTGTCTGCGATACAGGACATTCAGCAACTTGCTCCTAGCGTCAACATGCCATTTTGGCACGCAGCGCAGAGCAGTCTGTCCATTCGTGGTATTGGCAACAACCCGAGGAACGACGGACTGGAAGGTAGCGCAGCCGTCTACATCGATAACGTGTATCTCAGTCGAACAGGCATGGCCGCCTTCGACCTGCTGGATATCGAACAGGTGGAAGTCCTGCGGGGAGCGCAAGGTACGCTGTTTGGCAAAAACAGCACGGCGGGCGTTGTGAACATCCGCACCAAGGCCCCGACCTTTTATCCCGAGAACCATCTCAGTGTGTCCACGGGCCAGTATGGATTGAAGGAGTATCGAGGAAGTTTCTCGGGGCCACTCACAGATGCTGTTGCTGGTCGCATTTCCCTTAGCCGCAGCGAGACCGATGGTTTCATCAAGAACGTCCACGACGGAGATTACCAAGGCCGCACCCGACAGGGCATTCGAGGGCAATTGCTGTTTGAGCCTGACGATGACTTCAGCTTGAGGCTGATCGCTGAGTACAACGATGAAGACCTCGACCTCACTCGTTCATTTTTGAGTTTTGGGCCACTGGCGAGCACCCGGGCACGATACGCCAGGGTAGGTGCGCAAGACCCCATCACCGACCCTAAGAAGCTAAAGGTCAATACGGACGGTAGAAACGGGAGCAAGGTATATCAGAATGCTCTCTCGGCTGAAGCCAACTGGAAGCTTGACGGAGGCTACTCTCTGACTTCTATCAGTGCTTGGCGGTTGTGGCAGTTCGATCCCTACAACGACGACCTCACCACCGCACCGGTATGGACGAACATGGGAGCGTCCGCCAATGCATCGCAGTTCTCCCAAGAAATCAGGCTCGCCTCGCCAAAGGATGACACGTTCGAATACGTCGTAGGCGCTTACTATTTCAAGGGTAGCGTCGGAAACAATCTGTTCTACAACTACGGCCCTCAAGCAGATGCCTGGTTTGGGCTACCTGTCGGGGCGCTGAGTAATGTCAGTTCTAAAATGCCTTCGAAGGTGTCCACGGACAGCTACGCCGTATTTGGCCAGGGCACTTGGCACTTGAATCCCCAGTGGGATTTGACGCTTGGATTACGAGGTACCTATGAAGAAAAGACGGGGAGGGTCAAACGTTATGAGCCCACCGGCGATTCGGTAACCGGTGCTGCGCTGGCTGCGAGGAATGCACGATTAGGGGCTTACGACTCCGGAAATCTGAAGATCTCGGGCAGCAGTCCATCTGGGATGGCATCGATAAGCTACAAGGTTAACCCGGATCTTATGGTTTACAGCAGCCTCACGCATGGCGAGAAATCAGGGGGCATCAACCCTTCACTACCTGGCAACGGTGCCTCTTCACTGCTAATCGGCCCTGAGCGTGCCAATGATGCGGAGCTAGGCTTCAAAAGCACGCTTTGGGGTGGGCGAGTGAGCTTCAACGCCAATCTCTTCTGGTCATGGATCACTGGTTACCAAGCGACTGTTTGGGATCGTGAGGCCAACACCAGCTATTTGAGTAACGTAGGCAGCATGCGAAGCAGGGGCATCGAGTTCGAGACCACCGTCATGCCAATCAAAGGCTTGACGCTTAATGCCAATGGTTCGTTTATCGATGCCATTTACATGGACTACCAGGACGGCCAGTGCCCGCCGGAAACGCCAGGTACTACCTGCAACCTGACTGGCAAGCGTGTATCCGGATCCCCCCGTCAGATCTTCAACGCCAATGCTCGATACCAGTGGGCGCTCGACTCCGGTATCAGGCCCTATCTGAATGCCTCGTATTCATACAGGGCGAAAAGCTTCGGTACCGGCGACGATTCAGATTATGGCGTGATCCCGTCCTATAGCCTGACCAACCTATCCGGAGGTGTTCGTATTGATGACGGGGACGCTCAATGGGATGTCTCGCTGTGGGTGCGAAACGTGTTCAACAAGTTCTACTACACCAGCGTGGCGACTGGGGCAGGCAACATCTTTGCGGGTACGATAGGTGATCCTCGCACCGTCGGTGCCACCGTGTCTTACGATTTTTGAAAAGTAGTGAATCGACGATGAAAAAGTATGTGTTGAAGTCAAGAAAGCTAATGGTCGCAAGCCTACTCATCCTGTTGAGCGGCTGGCTCTCTCCCGTAGCGTTTGCTGCGCCACCACCAACGGTCATTAGGCTCGCGGCTCCGGACAACGGTCTCGGGGGTAAAGAGCACTTCAACGGTGGTGTCGCGGATGTGCTTGTCTGGCGGCAATTGTTGGAGAAGGAGTTTCAGGAGGATGGCATCAAGGTGGAATGGCAGTTTTTCAAAGCTGCCGGCCCAGCGATCAATGAGGCCTTGGCGAACAAGCAGGTAGATTTTGCTTTCTACGGTGACCTTCCTGCGATCATTGGTAAAGCAAACGGGTTGGATATCACTCTCCTAGCGGCGACTGGCCGCCAAGGGAATGCTTATCTAGGGGTACGGCAAGGACTTGATGTCAAGTCATTGCACGACTTGAAAGGCAAGACACTTGCGGTTTTTCGAGGCACTATCTTCCACTTGTCTCTGGTGAATGCGTTGGCATCCGTGGGGATGACCGAGCGTGACCTGCGAGTCGTCAACATGGATCTTGCCGCGTCCACTGCAGCACTTTCCACCGGTCGGGTTGATGCTGTATGGGGGTCAAGCAATTTGTACGAACTGCAGGACAAGGGGCTTGCCTACGTTGCACTGTCCAGTGGAGATCTCGGTGGAGTAGGGGGCGTACAAAGCGTTCTGGTTGGGAGCAAAGAATTCTTGGCCAGCTATCCCGATATCACTCGACGCTTGCTGAGAGTCTTCGCTGGTGCCTACGACTGGATCAGCGTTCCATCGAACCGTCAAGTCTACCTGAGCGAGGCTGCACGTCGATCCGGGTTTACGCAGGAACAGGTTGATCGCGCAATGGGCACGCTGAGCTTTGGGGATATTCTTCAGCCAGATCTGGATGCGCCATTCATTGAATCGTTAGATAAGCAGGTATCGCTTGCCAAAGAAATGCGCTTGATCAGGAAGTCGTTCAATGCCGCAGATTGGGCTGACACAAGACCACTACTCGAGGCCAAAGCTCTGCCTAGCGCTGACATCGTCAAGGCGATATCTCAATAGGGGGTAGAAGGGCCCCGAACGGGGCCCTATCTATCAGCTGACCACGCACCTGAAACCAATATGACTTGTGGGGCTATCGATTGACTGTGGGTGTCGCGCTGCGGGTCGATACCTCTTGCAGTAATTAGGTGCGCACAGATGCGATCCGCCTTTGAGTACTTTCCTGGGCACCGGCGCAGGGTCGAAGGGGTCAAGGCTTCTCCGTTTTAGCACTTCCTCTGTCGAGCAGCATGATCGCATGGGCTGGGCGGTGGGAATGTTCCACCAGTCACTCGTCCACTCCCATACATTCCCAATCATATCGGCCAGGCCATAGCCGTTAGAGGGGAAACTGCCAACAGGCGATGTTCGCAGCCAACCATCGGTCAATTCATTTTCATGAGGGAAGGCGCCTTGCCAAAAGTTGGCCATCATCGCGCCGCCTGGGGCTAGCTCACCCCCCCAAGCGTACTCAGCGTCCGCCAAGCCACCTCGTGCCGCAAACTCCCACTGGTCTTCCGTCGGCAGGGTCTTCCCAGCCCACGTTGCAAAGGCAAGCGCATCTTCATAAGCGATGTGTACGACTGGGTGGTCGAGCAGGTCATCAATGCTACTTCCGATACCCAATGGCGCCTTCCAGCACGCACCGGGGCTGTACTCCCACCATGTGTCCGAGTTCGCAGTAGGTTGAACAAAAACAGCTGAACCCGCGCCCGGGTTTGAGTCACATGCATCGGTCGGGTTTTTCTCGGCAAGGGTGACAAAACCGGTGGCGGCCACAAACGCTTCGAAATCCCGATTTGTGACTGGACTGCGATCGATCCAGAACGCGGCCACTGTCCTTTCCTGCCGAGGGGCCTCTTCGGGGTAGAAACTGTCGCTGCCTTTCAGGAATCGGCCTGCTGGAATAAAGCACATTCCCTCCGTCGACCCACGAGAATTGGATAACTCATCGCTTAGCGTCATATCGAATAACCTCAATCTAAACAGTTATTTGCACTTGCATATGCATCTGCATATATTTGTAACATAGCGGAATGGCCGTCGCGGTTGAAGCCCTAACAGCGCCGTATTCATAGTCACCTACCTGAGGTAAGCATGAGCGAAGAAAAGGACGCCCCTACATCCAAACGACCCAACGTGGTCATCATCATTGCGGACGATATGGGTTACGGGGATCTGTCTTGCTACGGCAGCAAGCTTGTAGAAACCAAGCACATCGATAGCATCGCTAAAAAAGGCGTAAGGTTGACCGCCGGATACGCCTCCGCTCCGCTGTGCAGCCCCTCGCGCGCGGGCTTGATTACCGGGCGTTACCAGCAGCGCTTTGGGTTCGAGCAGCAGGTTTCATCTGGAGCGTTCCCTGAGCGGCACCCTGTTCGAAACGCTGATGGTTCACTTGCGGAACTACAGGGTGAGGCGGAGTTTTTGCGACGAGGAATCCCTAAGTCGGAAAAAAACATCGCCGAGCTCTTCAAGGCAGCTGGCTATAAAACCGGTGCGATCGGGAAGTGGCACTTGGGACACGGAGCAGAATTCCTCCCGCAGAATCGCGGTTTTGATCACTCGGTAGTGTTTTACGGCAATACCAGCCTGCAATCTACAAATCCTGACGATCCAGACATGTTCAGTCTCAAGGTCGACTTTCACGACGAAATACCGGACACCGCCTGGACACGGGAGGGGCTGAATGAAATTCGCGAAAACGGCGAAATTATCGATATCGACCAGTACCTGTTGTTCTACTTCCGAGACCGGGCAGAGCAGTACATCAACGAGAACAAGGATGAACCCTTCCTCCTGTATTTCGCAATGAATTCGCCGGTACCTCCGCTTCAGGTACCTCGCCACTACTTCGATTCATTGAAGGAAACGATCCCTAACATCGCCGTGCGTGGCTACAACGCCCTCTTGCTGGCGCAGGATGACGCCGTAGGGGCGATTTTGGAAACGCTTCGAAGAAATGGGCTTGAGGACGACACCATCGTGGTGTTTGTGAGTGACAATGGCACGGCCACGAGCCGCCCGGGCAGCAATGCTCCTTTCTCTGGGGGCAAGTTCTCTACGTGGGAAGGGGGCATTCGCATGCCATACGTCATGCAGTGGCCAGGCCAGATTCCAGCTGGCCTCATTTTCTCTAAGCCAGCTTCTACATTGGACATTCTGCCGACGGTAGCAGCTGGGTGCGGAGTCTCGACTGAACGCTCGCAGCCCCTCGATGGGGTAGATTTGTTGCCGTATTTCAAAGGTAATGTCGAGGATGCGCCCCATGAGGCCCTTTTCTGGAAACTTGATGGCTATTCTGCAGTAAGGGTTGGTAAGTGGAAGCTCTATCTTGAGACGCTCGAAGAGGTCGCGATGTTGTTCGACCTCGAAGCAGATCCACAGGAGCTGAACGACCAATCAGCAGAGCAGCCTGAGGTTTTCGAGGCCCTCAAAGCGCGCTATGAGGCATGGGAAGCCAGTTTGCCGCCCAGAGCTTGGACAAACTATTACGGGGGTTTCCGTCGCAAGGTAGGTTTACAGGGGCGTTGAGTTATGAAGGCTAACACACTATAAAGGCTAGTTTGACCGATATGAGTCTGACAATGACTGCTAACCATGAAATCCTCAATGAGCTGCAAGGCCTTAATCTTGCTGAGTTCTTGCCACACCGGTTGGCTGTCTTGTCCAGGCTCGCGCAATCGCTCCTTGCCTCCGAGCTTGCCCAATTCGACATGTCTATCTCTCACTGGCGAATTTTCCTTTGCTTAGCGAAGAACGGGCCGTCAACTGTCAATGGAATCGCGGATTTCACCAAGATTTCTCAGTCAGCGTTGAGTCGCGCTATTTCGAAACTTGATGAGCGTGGATTCGTCTGCAAAACTAAGAATCCGGAGGATCGCAGGCTGGCCGCGATATCTATCACAGAAGAAGGGTTGCGTCAGCTGAACTTAGCAATCGCGACTATCACCGCGACTTGGGATTCTTTGCTCGTCGAGCGGGGCGTTAATAAAGGTGCTTTTCTCGATACGGTCAACGACATAATTGTTCGCCTCGGTGGCGACTAGATCGGGAACTATAGTAAGCACTTAATTTTTTAATATTGCCGCTGGCCGATAGGTCGGTGGCTTTCGTTCGCCCGGAATTTGTTTGGCGAGCGGCATCGTTGGAACTCACATGTACCGTACCTTCCAATCTTTAACACGTTGCCTGCTTGTGTTTCCTTTGCTTGCGCAAGCTGCATCTGCCGATACGTTCGATGACAGTAAGCTAGTATTGGACTTTAGAAATTTCTACATGAATCGAAATTTCGTAAATGATAAGGCGCCAGTATCAAAACAGTATAGCTGGTCGCAAGGTGTGCTAGGAAAATTCTCATCGGGATACACTGACACTCCCGTTTCGCTTGGGTTTGATCTCAATGCTCAGTATGCACTTCGCCTTGACTCTTCGGGGAATGATGGCTCATTACCGTTTGGCAATGATTCAAAGAAGACCACGCCGAGTTATGGTAGGGCCGGTGCGACGCTCAAACTTAGGTACAATCAGACTGATGCTTGGATAGGTGATCAGCAGCCCAATTATCCAATCATGGGTAGTGAGACATCTCGACAATTGCCGTCAGTGGCGCAAGGTGCTGTGGTGCAGAACCGCGACCTGGAAGGTCTGACACTCACTGGAGGGCGCTTCTGGTCTCAAGTAACCCGAGAGTCCTCAGAGCACGCAGAACTATATTTGATGAATCAAAGCAAAGGAAGTGCGAGTGATGATGGGCTGGATTTCTTCGGCGTTGACTACGATGTAAGCCAAAATTTCAGACTCAGCCACTGGCAATCTGTTTTGCATGATATTTATAAGCAGCGTTATGTGGGGGGGCAGACCCGGACACACTTTGGTGAGGGGAAGGTGCTGGGCTTTGACGTCCGACTCAACGATTTTCGCGCGGATGGAGATCGTCGAGGTGGGGATATCGATAATAGGAACTATGGTGTCGGGCTAAGCCTTACCCAGGGAAACCATCTGATTGGAGCAACGTATCAGAGGATGTTGGGACAAACGGGATACCCTTTACTCAGCGGTAACACAGATGTCACTGCTTTGGTAGGGTGGTCTTCACTCGGCTTCATCCGACCCAATGAGCACTCTTGGTCAATTCGTCATGTCTACAATATGGCTGGAATTGGCCTGCCTGGAGGTCGGTTTTTTACCCGCTTTAGCAAGGGCACGCAGATTGATCGCGGAGCTGGCTTAGCGAGGGACAAAGAGACGGAAACTGATTTTATTGCTGATTATGTATTTCAGACGGGGGCCTTGAAGAACCTCGCGATACAGCTGCGCTACATACCGATTAGACAAAAGTATGGATCGGATGCTGATACTATTCGCTTTAATGTCAATTATTCCTGGCATGTTTTTTGATGGAGCACGGCTTGATACGCTCTCTGAGGCAGCAGGAGTCGAATACACTTTTGACCAATGGCCATTGAAATCTTTGTCTACCGCAGGATGGCGAGCGACATCTATCGGCTGTTGACGTGCCTAAGATCCTGGTTTAGATGCTCCAGCCTTAATGACCGCACGACCGATGCTAACTCGTTGGGTATTTCCATTGTGACTGCCAGGGCGTCAAGCGTCGGGGCAGGATCATCGTAAACGACACCTTCCAGCCTCACCGTTGCGGCACTGAATCGAGTATCGAACTAAAGACGGTCTGCTAATTGTCTCGCAACATTTTGATCACTTTGGAAGAGCCGGTCAGGGGGACGGCCCGCTAGTGCCCTGAGCGCTTAATTCATTAGCTTATTTTTTATCACGCTCAGCTTTGCCATATGTACGGAGCTGATGATGGCCGCTGCCGTCTTGCTCCACTTGAATGGCTTGGCCGAGTGCTCGTTATGAGCAGTAATGAACTGGCGAATCGCGACTTTTAGGTCAGCAACACTGGTGAAGACACCTCGATACAGCGCCCGTCTCTCCAGTTGTGAAAACCAGCCCTCCACCGCGTTCAACCAAGACGCACTGGTCGGTGTGAAGTGCAACTTGAAGCGTGGATGCTTTTCCAGCCATGCCTTGACTGCAGCGGTTTTGTGGGTCGAGCTGTTGTCCAGGATCACATGGAGATCCAGCTCGGCAGGTGTGTTGTTATCAATCTGCCGGAGAAAATCCAGAAACTCCTTGGCCCGGTGCCGCTGGGTTATCCGGCCCATTACTTCACCGGTCATGATGTCGAACGCGGCGTATAGGCTCGCCGTGCCATGGCGCTTGTAATCATGGGTGCACCGCTCAATCTGTCCGGGCCGAAGTTGCAGCATTGGCTGAGTACGATCCAGCGCCTGGATCTGAGTTTTCTCGTCAACCGAAAGCACCATGGCATTGTCCGGAGGGCTGAGGTAGAGCCCGACGACATCAATGACCTTCTCTGCGAAGTTCGGATCGTTACTGATCTTGAATGTCTTTAATCGGTGCGGTTTGAGATCGGAGGCAGCCCAGATTTGCCGGACTTGCCAGGTGGTAACGCGCGCGTACTTGGCCATCAACCGGACGCTCCAATGCGTTGCTTCTTTCGGCACCCGGTGAGTGGTCAGGGTCAGGATTTCCTTGATTTTCTCAGCACCCAGTTTCAAGGGCTGACCGCTACGCGGCAGGTCGCTCAGGCCGTCGATACCCGACTCCAGGTAGCGTTTTCGCCACTTGAACACCGTTGGTGTCGTGATCTGTAACTGATCACAGATGGCCAAGGGCGTCACCCCTTGAGCAAGCAAAAGTAGTATCCGCGCCCGCTGAGCGAGGCACTGCTCCAGCGTACTCATGCGTAACCAACCTTGAAGCGTGATGACGTCGGCGGGTTGCAGTGCAAAAGGAGCAATGGGTCGAGGCATGCGTATAACCAGCTCGGGTAAGGGCCGCACAGTATACCGTTGCGCGTTAGAAAACGAACTACCCGCTCACGACACTAGGAGGGCTGCCTGCTGTATTTTCGTGGCCAGATAGGATGACTTCGACCCGGAGTCATGAGCCCTTCGTTCTTAGGCTTCTGGATAGCGACAGCCTGTTGATCTAAGCAAATCGCTTACTGTGCCCCGGGAGATGGCGCACTCTCCGTGGGGCCTTTTCAGCCCGATTTTCTTACTTATATGCGACATTACGGTCAAAAAGGCGACGACTTTAACCTTCACCCCCTATAAAATTTTTTTGCGGGACGGAGTTGTTATATTTGAAGGCAAACAAAAAAGCACCCCCGGTGTCAGGGTAGTTGTCGTGTCCCCCGCTTTTTGAAAAGCATTCC